>JASGCW010000001.1:0-50973 GCA_030053945.1 Limnohabitans sp. | reverse complement strand
ATATCTAAAATCTGATATCTAAAATCTGATATCTAAAATCTGATATCTAAAATCTGATATCTAAAATCTAAAATAAAGATGAAAGAGCTATTACATAACTTAAAAGGAGATAAAGTCATTTGGGCATTTGTTGCGCTATTGGCATTGTTTTCGTTTATGCCAGTGTATAGTGCAAGTAGTAATTTGGCATATCTACATCACGGAAAAGGAAATACTTTCGTATATCTTTTGAAACATTTTATGCATCTTATAATGGGTTTTACTATAATGTACCAGGTGCAAAAAGTTCCGTATCATTATTTTAGAAGTTTGTCTAGGGTTTTGTTGCCCGTTGTTTGGTTGCTTTTGCTCTATACATTGTTTAAAGGAACCGTTGTTGAAGGAGCTAACGCTAGTCGTTGGATACAGGTGCCGTTTTTAGGGATTTCATTTCAGCCTTCTGCTTTTGCATCAATGATTTTGTTGATATATGTTGCTAGATATTTGTCGAAAACAGAAGTGGAAGAAATGACTTTTCAAAAATCTTTTGTTGAGCTTTGGATTCCAGTATTTATTACCTTGGCATTAATATTTCCTGCTAACTTCTCCACAGCTGCATTGATTTTCACAATGGTTTTAATGCTGAGCTTTATAGGTAAGTATCCTATAAAAAACAGTGCTATAATTGTAGGAATGGGAATTGGTGCTGCCTTGTTTTTTATTGTTTTAGTAAAAGCTTTTCCAGATGCTTTTCCAAATCGTGTAGATACTTGGATGAGTCGTATAGATAATTTTATGTCGGATAAACAAGATCCTGACGAAGATTATCAAATTGAAAAAGCGAAGACAGCAATTGCAACTGGTGGTGTATATGGTTTAGGACCAGGGAAAAGTGTTCAAAAGAACTTTTTGCCACAATCTTCTTCCGATTTTATTTTCGCAATCATCATTGAAGAGTTTGGGTTGCTAGGAGGATTTGCAATTATATTTTTGTATCTGATGTTGTTTGTTAGGTTTGTAATTGCTTCTTACAAGGCTCCTACGCTTTTTGGTAAACTGGTCGTCGCAGGATTAGGCTTTCCTATAATTTTTCAGGCGTTTATCAATATGGGAGTGGCAGTCGAATTATTACCTACTACTGGACAGACATTGCCATTAATTAGTAGTGGAGGTACTTCAATTTGGATGACTTGTGCAGCAATAGGAATTATTCTAAATGTAACCAAAAAAGAAGAGGAAATAGCACAAGAAAATGCTGATAAACAAAAAAGAGAGGAAGCATTACAACGTATTATAGATAAAGAATTAGCAGAAGAAAGTCAAGTTGAAAATGAAGTAAATGAGGACTATTCTATTGAGGAGAAGAATAATCCTATGAATGCTGTTTTAAATAAATAAAAATGAAAGAAAATCCAAAATTCATAATCAGCGGAGGAGGAACAGGAGGGCATATTTATCCTGCTATCGCAATAGCAAACGAATTGAAGCAACGCTTTCCAAAAGCAGAAATTCTTTTTGTGGGGGCTAGTGATAAAATGGAGATGCAAAAAGTACCTCAAGCAGGTTATCCTATAAAAGGGCTATGGATTGCTGGAATTCAAAGAAAATTGACCTTGCAAAACGCAATGTTTCCTTTAAAATTGGTTTCTAGCTTAGCAAAATCTTTCAGTATTATCAAAAGTTTTAAGCCAGATGTGGTTATTGGAACAGGTGGATTTGCTAGTGGAGCAGTGCTTAAAGTAGCATCAATGTTGGGAATTCCAACAGTAATTCAGGAGCAAAATTCATATCCTGGTATTACAAATAAGTTGTTGGGAAAAAAAGCGCATAAAATTTGTGTAGCTTATGAAAATTTGGAACGATTTTTTCCAAAAGAAAATATGAAGCTTACAGGAAATCCTGTACGTCAGGATTTGTTGTCGGTTAATGATAAAAAAGAAGAAGCTGTAGAATATTTCAAACTGGATAAATCAAAAAAAACGCTGCTAGTTTTAGGAGGAAGTTTAGGGGCAAGAAGAATAAATCAATTAATAGAAAAAGAACTTGATTTTCTTTTGTCAAAAAACATCCAAATTATTTGGCAATGCGGAAAGCTTTATTTTGAAGAATATAAGCGTTTTAATGATAAAAAAGATGTTCAAGTTTTATCTTTTATTGATAGAATGGATTTAGTGTATGCTTCGGCAGATGTTGTGATTTCTCGTTCAGGGGCTTCTTCGGTATCTGAGTTAGCGATTGTTGGTAAACCTGTGATTTTTATTCCGTCGCCAAATGTAGCTGAAGATCATCAAACTAAAAATGCACAGGCAATTGTTGATAAACACGGAGCTATTTTGATAAAAGAAAAAGAGTTAGACGAACAGTTTGAAGTTGTTTTTGAAGCATTGTTAAATGATAAAGGGAAGCAAGAAAGTTTAAGTGAAAATATTAAAAAATTAGCCTTGCCTAATGCGACAAAGGATATAGTTGATGAAATAATGAAGTTAGTTTAAATGTTTCAAGTTGTATAACCTGAAACAAAATAAACCGATCCCGAAGTTTCGGGACTGAAACAAAAAAATATGAATTTAGGACAAATACATAACGTTTATTTTATAGGAATCGGGGGGATAGGTATGAGTGCCTTAGCGCGTTATTTCAAATACATCGGGAAAAAAGTTATAGGATATGATAAAACGCCTACTATGCTTACTGATGATTTGATTGCTAGTGGTATTGCAATTCATTTTGAAGATGATATCAACTGTATTCCTAATGATTTCCAACCTGAAAATACATTGGTTGTATATACGCCTGCAATCAAGCAACTTGCGGAATGGGATTATTTTAAAGAAAAGGGATTTGTTATAAAAAAACGCGCAGAAGTTTTAGGGATAATAACAAAAGATACTTTTTGTTTTGCTGTGGCTGGAACTCACGGTAAAACAACCACTTCTAGTATCTTAGGTCACGTATTGTACGAGAGTGGTTTAGATATAACAGCTTTTCTAGGCGGAATTGTGGAAGGATATAATTCAAATTTAATTGGTACAGGTAAAACAATTACCGTTGTTGAAGCCGATGAATTTGACAGATCTTTTTTACATTTGCACCCCAATATTGCTTGCGTGACTTCAATGGATGCGGATCACCTTGATATTTACGGTGATGATGCTTCTATAAAAGCTTCTTTCAAAGAATTTGCAGATAAAGTTGAGGATAAGAATAATCTATTTGTTATCAATGGTTTACCACTTGATGGGATAACTGTGGGGGTAAATGATGATTCTAAGTTTGTTGCACATAATGTTAGAATTATTGATGGATGGTATGTTTTTGATGTAACAACACCTGTTGAAGAAATAAAAGATGTAAAATTTGGCTTGCCAGGAAAGCATAATTTGACAAATGCATTGTTGGCTTTAGCTATGGCTCGAACTTATGGGACTCCCGTGGATTCGATTGTGAATGCACTAGCAACATTTAAGGGGGTTAAACGTCGTTTTTCGTTTCAGATACGTAAACCAGATTTTGTGTATATAGATGATTATGCGCATCATCCAACAGAAATAAATGCGGTACATCAAGCAGTTCGTGAGTTGTATCCAGGTAAAAAAGTGCTGGCTGTTTTTCAACCACACTTGTTTAGCAGAACAAAGGATTTTGCAGATGAATTTGCAAAAAGTTTGTCACAATTTGATGAAGTTTTATTGATGGAAATTTATCCAGCGCGTGAATTGCCTATGCCGGGAATTACATCACAGTGGTTGTTGGATAAAATAGAGAATAAAAATAAAAAGTTAGTACAAAAGGATGAATTGATAGAGCTATTGCAAAATACCGATGCTCCTGTGATTGTTACAATTGGAGCAGGTGATGTGGGTGAAATGGTTCCTGAAATAAAAAAAGCTTTAGATGCGTAAAAATTGGTTGTTAAATATTCAATTGGTAGCCATTTTTGGATTGGTTGTTTTTTTGTATTCATTTACGGCAAGAAGAAATGAAAATAGAAAAATAATAAAATCATCAATTGAAATATTAGATCAAAATAATCCGTTTGTAACACCAGAAATGGTTAATAAGTTGTTGATAGAAAATTTTGGAGGTACTTCTAGTATTAAAAAAGAAGATTTAGATTTGAAAAGTATTGAACAGACTATCAATAAACACGGGCTTGTAGATCATTCGGAAGTATTTGTGAGTGTTGATGGGAAGTTGAAAACGGTAGTGACTCAAAAGACCCCAATCGCACGAGTTTTTAATAATTCTACGTCCTTTTATATTGATTATAAGGGAGGTAGAATGCCTCTATCTGATAATTTCAGTGCTAGAGTTCCGCTTCTATATGGAGAAATAAATAATTCATATAGTAAGGATTTAGTGTTGTTATTAAGATTGATTTATGAAGATGATTTTTTGAAAAAAAACATCATTGGAATGAAAATTCAGCCGGATGGGAGTGTAATTATGAAGAATAGAAATTATAATTATGATATAATTTTTGGGAGAACCATTTTTATGGAGCGAAAATTGAATAACTATAAAGCGTTTTTTCAGAAAGCAGTACAAGATACTTTATTAGATTCGTACAAGACGATTAATTTAAAGTTTACAAAACAGGTAGTTTGTACAAAATAGAAGAGTATGGAAAGAGAGAATATAGCAGTAGGACTTGATATAGGAACGACAAAAATCGTTGCTATGATAGGAAAGAAAAATGAATACGGAAAGCTAGAAATTTTAGGCGTAGGTAAGTCTAAAAGTCTCGGTGTGGCTAGAGGTGTGGTAAATAATATTACCCAAACCATTCAGTCCATACAAGAAGCCATTGCTCTTGCTGAAGAGGATTCAGGTTTTAAAATAAAAGATGTTGTTGTTGGTATAGCAGGGCAGCATATTCGTAGTATTCAACATAGTGATTATATTTCTAGAACTAATGCTGATGAAGTAATTAGTGAAAAAGATATAGATATTCTTATTGGTCAAGTGCAAAAATTGCCAATGCTTCCTGGAGAAGAAATAATCCACGTTTTGCCTCAAGAATTTAAGATTGATAGCGAAATGACTAAAGAGCCTATCGGAATGTATGGCGGAAGATTAGAAGCAAGTTTTCACGTGGTAGTAGGGCAAGCGTCTTCTATTCGTAATGTAGGAAGGTGTATAAAAAGTGCAGGTTTAGATTTGTCTGGACTTACACTTGAACCATTAGCTTCGGCAGATGCTGTTTTGAGTCAAGAAGAAAAAGAAGCAGGTGTTGCTTTGATTGATATAGGTGGTGGAACGACTGATTTAGCTATTTTCAAAGATGGTATTATTCGTCATACAGCTGTAGTGCCATTCGGAGGTAATGTAATAACCGAAGATATTAAGGAAGGTTGTTCGATAATTGAAAAACAAGCCGAATTATTAAAAGTAAAATTTGGTTCTGCTTGGCCTGGTGAGAATAAAGACAACGAAATTGTTTCCATTCCAGGACTAAGAGGACGTGACCCAAAAGAAATTTCATTAAAAAATCTATCTAAAATTATTCACGCTCGAGTAGTTGAAATTATAGAACAGATTTACAGCGAAATAAGAGCTTATGGACACGAAGATCCAAGAAGAAAATTAATTGCTGGTATTGTTTTGACTGGGGGAGGTTCTCAATTAAAACATATTAAGCAATTAGTTGAATATATCACAGGAATGGATACCCGTATAGGTTATCCTAATGAGCATTTGGCAGGTAATTCGAATGAAGAAATATCTAGTCCATTATATGCAACAGCTGTAGGTTTAGTAATGAATAGTGTTCGTAATAACACTATGAGTGCAGTACCTCAGGATAATTATGTTCCTGAACCTGTTTTGGTTCAAAAGCCAACAGTTGAAGAGCAAAAAATTATACAGGAAGAAATGCAAAAGGAGATAGAAGAGGCAAGTATTCCTACATCAAAATCGACCGAGAAAACAATTCGACGTTCGTTTTTTGATAAGTATATAGATAAAATTAAAGATTTTTTAGATAACGCAGAGTAATCTTTGTTGTCGAGTTAGCAATATAAACAAAAGAAAAAACCAATAGTATGGAAAGCAACTCAGAATTTGGAAGTATTTCATTCGATTTACCAAAAAATCAATCGAATGTAATTAAGGTTATAGGAGTAGGAGGAGGTGGTAGCAATGCTATCAATCATATGTTTAAGCAAGGTATCAAAGGTGTAGATTTCATCGTTTGTAATACTGATTCTCAAGCATTGCAAAATAGTGCAGTGCCTAATAAAATTCAATTAGGAGCTAATCTTACAGAAGGATTAGGTGCGGGAGCAAATCCAGATGTAGGACAGCAAGCTGCTTTAGAAAGTATTGAGGATATCGAAAAAATGCTGGATGTAAACACTAAAATGGTGTTTATCACTGCTGGTATGGGTGGAGGTACTGGTACGGGTGCAGCGCCTGTTATCGCACAACTAGCTAAAGAAAAAGATATTCTTACAGTAGGAATTGTGACGATTCCATTTCAGTTTGAAGGGAAAATCCGTTCTGAACAAGCTTTACTAGGTGTTGAAAAATTAAGAAGACAAGTAGATTCGCTTATCGTTATTAATAACAATAAGCTAAGAGAAGTATATGGAAACCTTGGTTTTAAAGCTGGTTTCTCAAAAGCTGATGAAGTTTTAGCAACGGCATCTCGTGGAATTGCCGAAGTTATTACACATCACTATACCCAAAATATTGACTTGAAAGATGCTAAGACCGTTTTAGCAAATTCAGGAACAGCTATTATGGGTTCTGCTACCGCAGAAGGTGAAGAAAGAGCAAAAGATGCTATTGTAGCAGCTTTGGATTCACCATTATTAAATGATAATAAAATTACAGGTGCTAAAAACGTTTTGTTGCTTATCGTTTCTGGTGCTAACGAAATTACAATCGATGAGATTGGAGAAATTAGTGATTATATTCAGTCAGAAGCTGGTCATAATGCAAACATTATTATGGGGGTTGGTGAAGACGAATCATTAGGTGATAAAATTGCAGTGACAATTATTGCTACAGGTTTTTGTGTAGAACAACAAGCAGAAATTGTAAACACAGAGCCTCGTAAAATAATTCACGCTTTAGAAGATGAACAGAAATTAGTTCAAAACTTGACTCAAAAATTTGAAGCGCAAGGTTTTGATTTTTCATCTAAAGTGACACCTTCTCAGCCTGTTGTAGATGTTACACCTGTTGTAGATGATAAAATTATATTTTCGTTAGAAGAAGATTCAAGACAAGTTCAAGCACCAACTCATACTATGGATTTAGTTCCTACATCTGAGTTTATCAAAAACCTTGATGTAACTTTTGAAATTGTTCCAGCAAGAGAAGTGAATTCAAATAATTTTTATATCACTACACCTGAGGTTAAAGAAATAGAAGTTGTAGATCCACAATTTGTGATAGCTGAACCAGATCAAATAGCATTAACTTTTGATTTACCTATTGCAAAGGTTGAAGAGCCTAAGGTAAATACAGATAGATTACTATTTGATTTAACAAACGAAATTAGAGATATCAAAGTTAATGAAGCAGTGCAATTTGTCCCTGTAACTGAAGTTTCTCAAGATGGAATAATCAAGCATTCTTTAGAAGAATATATGGATTTTGATAATCAATTTGTTCAGGTTAAGAAAGAAGAGCCAGTAGTAGAAAAAACTCCTGAGGAATTGAATATTACAATGAAACAAGTTGAAAGTACTCCAGTTCAAACGCCTCCAGTGTATCAAACAAACGAAATTTCTCCAATGGAAATGTCTATTGAAGAATCATTACGTTTAAGAGCAGAGGAGCGTCGTCGTAAGATGAAGGATTTTAACTATAAGTTCCATAATAATGCGGCTAGAGTAGATGAATTTGAAAAAGTTCCTGCCTATAAAAGAATGGGTATTGATGTGACTAATAATCCAGTTCAAAATAACCAATCTAGATTGTCTTTAGGATTAGACAGTAACGATGATATCCAACTTCGTTCTAATAATTCTTTCCTACACGACAATGTAGATTAAACGAATTCAAATTAAATTTTTTAGCCCGAAATTTCTAACGATTTTTCGGGTTATTTTTTTTAATTTCGCAATTCATTTTGGATATATTACTTAATCTGAAGTAATATATCTGAAATCTAATATCAAAAAAATCTAAAATCAGAAATCAAATGAGTTTATCAGCACAAATAATGGACGAAATGAAAAATGCAATGAAAGCGAAAGATACTGTAGCTTTAGAAGCATTACGTGCCATAAAATCTGCCATATTATTAGCACAAACTGAAAGTGGTGCGAAAGAAGAATTATCATCAGATGATGAAGTAAAATTATTACAGCGTTTAGTAAAACAACGCAAAGATTCGGCAGCAATTTATACAGAGCAAAACCGAGCTGACTTAGCAGAGCCTGAACTAGCTCAAGTGGCAATTATTGAAAAATTCTTGCCTGCACAATTATCAGAAGCAGAAGTAGAAACTGCTGTTGCAAAAATAATTGCAGAAGGCGGTTTTTCAGGAATGGCAGCTATGGGACAGGTAATGGGAGCAGCTTCAAAAGCATTAGCTGGACAAGCAGATGGTAAAACCATTTCAAATATTGTGAAAAAGCTTTTAGCATAAGATTGATGATTGAAGATTGCTTCGCCAGTTCGAGCAAAGCTCTTGGGTAACGAATTAAGATTTCAGAAATTTTCATTTCATAAATCTAAAATCGGCAATCAAAAATCTCAAATCAAATGGCTGCGTAGTTCAACTGGATAGAATATCAGATTTCGGCTCTGAGGGTTGGGGGTTCGAATCCCTTCGCGGTCACATTTGAAATTAAAAGGAGGACAGCCAGTGGCTGTCAGGTACTTTTAAAAGTAAATTTTATATTCGGAGTAAAATTATGATGTGTTAGTAAAATAACATAGATGAGTTTACTTGAAATTATTTTTTCCTCTTTTTTTATTCTCAAAGCGGAGCTTTGAGGGAACTGCGTAGCAGAATCCCTTCGCGGTCACATTTGAAATTAAAAGGAAGACAGCAAGTGGCTGTCAAGTACTTTTAAAAGTAAATTTTATATTCGGAGTAAAATTATGATGTGTTAGTAAAATAACATAGATGAGTTTACTTGAAATTATTTTTCCCTTCTTTTTTATTCTCAAAGCGGAGCTTTGAGAAGGTTGCTTATAAAGGACAGTATCAATTAACGTCTAGCTTGTCACTTCGACGATAGGAGAAGTCACATCATCAGTATTATGTCATTTCTATTTGTTTGAAGAATAAAAGAGATTACTTTTAGAAAACCTTAGATACACAATTTTAAAGAAATGACGCCTTTTCAAGATGTATTGAAACGCTTTTTGTTTCTCAATAAATTTCAGCTCATTCCAAAAATTACCCATCTTGTTACAAAAGAAAAGCTAACCCTTATTAAATCAAGTAATTTAGATTCAGAAACGAAACAAAAAACTATTTAATTCTCTGGTAATAATGTGATTGCCAAAAGTAATCTTCAAATCCTTTGGATATAGCATTTGAGTTTCAATTCAAAAAATTTAACTAGTTAACATTTTTATCAATTTGACTTTTTATAAGCTAAAACCCTTATGTGCTTACATAAATAAAGAATAATAGAGGTAGCAATTAAAAAATCAAATAAACAAACTAAAAAAGATGGAGTCAGAAACCATTTTAAACAAACGACTGTTCTTGTGCAGTTATCACAAGAGGCGGAAACCGAAAAGCTATATGAGTAGGAATAAATAAGAAAAAATGAACACAATTATTATGAATAAACGAAATATACAAGTATTGCGTGGACTTGAAACTAACAAATCTCTTTTAAGTTGTTCTGTTGATGGTTCAAAAGTTGATCTTTGGATGGAGGATGATGGTTCAGGTCGACAAGTATGGGATATAGTGCAAGTAAAAGGTCAGCCACAAGGGATTTATAATATTATTGTTTCTGGTGGAACTATTGATGGTAAAAAATATTTAAGCTGTACTGCTGATGGTTCCAAAGTTGACCTTTGGATGGAAGATGATAATTCAGGACGTCAAAGATGGCTTATTGATGAACTAAAATCTAACATTCCTAGCTATTTTAATATCAAGGTGCAAGGTGGAGTTACTGGTAATAGAAAGTATTTAAGTTGTACTGCTGATGGTTCCAAAGTAGATCTTTGGGGAGAAGATGATGGTTCAGGACGTCAAAGATGGCAACTTCAATGACAATAATGAATTTAGGATATTGTCAATATTTTGAGGGTGTAAAACCTTTACACCCTCTCTTTCAAAGTATCAATAAATTAAGTTTGTTTACTTCAACATCTTAACTTTTTTCATAAAATCCTTATACTTATCACTTAAAGTTATTTTATGATTGCCAGTTAAGATTATTAAATTATCAACTGGGATAATTTCTATGATTTTATCTGAGTTTACAATGTAATTGCGATGTGTTCTGTAAAATAGATTTGGGTTTAGCAATTCAAGAATTTTTGTAAGCGAAATTAAGATGACAAATTTTTCTTTCTCGGTTACGATATTGCAATATTTTTCTTCTACTTCTATGTAAAGAATGTCGGAGATAGCAACTTTTTTTAGCGATTTTCCTTTTTTGATAAATAAGAACTCGTTACTAATTATGGTGTCTTCTTCATCTCCTAGGAATACATCATTTTGAGCATAAAATTTTTCAATAGCAAGTTCTAAAGCATAGAGTAATTCAAGTTCGTTAAAAGGTTTAAGTAAATAGCTAAAAGGATTCGTTAGTTTTGCTCTTTCAAAAATATTTCTGTCGGTAGTGCTAGTTAAAAAAACAAAAGGTTTTGATTGATTAGGAAGTATGCTTAAAGTTTCGGCAAAGGTTATTCCTTCAGGAACGCCATTTAAATAAATATCTACAATGACAATATCTACTTTTTTGCTAGTAAATAATTCCAATGCTTCTTTATGGCTTGAAGCTACTCCCACAACGTTATAATTGTTTGCTTGTAATACTTTTAATAATGCTTCTTTTTCAGTTGCATTATCTTCAATTACTAATACATTAACTTTGTCCATTTGTTTCTTGTTTAGGTAAAGATACAATCATTTTTGTTCCTTTTCCAATAGCACTTTCTATATTTAGTTTTCCGTGATTTTTTAAAATCATAGATTTGCATAATTGTAAGCCTAATCCACTTCCTATAATGTTTTCATTATGTTTCTTAGCAAGTTGAATTTCTTCTTTTAAGAGATAGTTTTTGGTTTCTTCGTTCATTCCTTTACCATTATCTTCTACAATTAGATTCCAAAATTTTTCATCTTCAAAAGCTTCTATTTTGATATATCCATCTTGATTAGAAAATTTAATTGCATTGTCTAGTAAATTTCGTAAAACAATTTTTATGGTTTCTTGGTCAGCAGATACAGTTGCTTTTTTTGGAATTAAGTTTGAAAATTCAATCCCTTTTTCTTGCAAAAGTATTTGATAGTTAAAACAGACTTGTTCAACAGTAAAATAAAGTTTTAGAGGAGCTATTTCAAAAAATGATTGTTGGTTTTGCAGTAATGCCCAATGAAGTAAATTGTCTAAAAGATTAAATGTAGCCCCTGCCAAAGCACTATTTTGTTTTAAATGAGAGGCTGCATCTTCCCATTTGGATTCGTTTACATTTTCAATGATTTGATTCGTACTGGTTTTTAATGCGTTTACAGAGGAACGTAAATCGTGACTTACAATAGAAAATAATTTGTCTTTAGTTGAATTTAGCTCGTTTAGTTTGTCTTTTTGGATAGAAATTATTCTATTTTGCTTGCTTTTTTCTCTGTAAAAATAAATGGTGATTATAAATAAAAATAAAAGTACTAAAGCCGAATATAGAAAGCCGTTTCGCTCTGCAATTTTTAATTTGTTTTCAATTTGAAGTAAGTTGACTTGTTTTTGTTTTTCTTTTACCGCATATTGTTTTTCTATTTGTGCAACTTCCCATATTTTATTCTGATCATTTAAGGAATCTTTCCATATACCATATTCTTTTCTGTAATGGTTGGCTTTTTCAAAATTTTTTCTATTTTCTTCAACCACAGACATATTATTAGCAGTCATAGCCTTGAATTTAAGGCTTTTAGTGAGTTTTGCAAGATTATAAGCTTTTTCAAAATAAGGGATGGCTAAATTATCTTTATATTGTTCGTAGTATAGATTTGCTACATCACCATAGGAACTCACAAGATTTACAGTGTCTTTTTCTATTTCTTGTAATTTGGTGCTTTCCAGTAAGTATTTTTCGGCATTAATAAAATCTTTTAAACTTAAATAAGCAACTCCTAAATTATGTTTTATTGAGCTTTTGGTTATATCGTATATTTCAGGAGTGTTTATATTCTCGATAGTTTTAAAAATTGAGATAGCTTTTTTTGCTTCATTTTTTTCTAAAGCAATTTCAGCAAGACTACTCGTTACTTTCGGATAAAAATAAAAGTTTTTAGCGAGTTTAGAGAATTCTTTTTTGCTTTCGTCGAATAGAATTTTTCTTTTGAGACTTAATCCTCTTAAAAAATGGGAGTAAGAAATTATATCTTGGTTATTCTTATTGGATTCAATTAATCTTTGAGTTAAAACCAATGTTGAATCCCAATTTTTTTCTAAGTAATAATCAACAGGTTTGGATAGTAAACCTCCATTTTTTAATTGATGTATTTGCTTTTTTAAGTGTATTTCAAACTTGCTTTTTTGCTTTAAAGATTGACCAAATATTAAAAAAGGTGTTAGAAATAGAATTATAAAAAGATACTTTAGAGAAAAATTCATATAATCATAAAAAAAATTTAGTATCTAAATATAAGTAAAAAAGTGCACAAGAAAATCCTTGCGCACTTTTTTAAATTCATTTTTTGTATTTAAGGCTGTACAGATGTTTGCGTTCCTCTAGACGTTACTGGGTCTTCATCACGCACAAAAGTTGTTATTGTACCTGGGTTAGCAGCTATTGGATAATAAAAAGTTACTTGATATACAGCGAAATCAGCCACAGCTTTTTCAGCAGCAAGATAATTAATGTAAAATTCAAGTGATTTAGTATTATTGTTTGATGTAACGCTTTGAAAATTAGCCTGTTGACCGTAAGGTAATAATATAATTGCGCTTACTTCTAGTTGTGTGCCTTCAAAATAGGATTGAACAATAGGGGGAAAAGGCTCGGTACTTCTTGGATGAGGGAAGTTTATAGGGCCATTTGTGTTTATTGTTTCTACTTTAAAATTGATTTCTTGTGCTGTTGTTGTTTCCATAATTTTGTTTTTAAGTTTGAAAAATTAAATATAGCAAAAAGCAAATTCTTGGTCAACTATTTACAGAAAGATAATTTTCTATAAAGTTCCATTAACATTAATCTGTTATTTATTTTAATTCAATTATAGAAACGAATTTACAGAAGAATGGAATATTTAAAATTTTAATAGGTATAGAGTGCCAATTTTGTGTAATTAAATAACAGTTTATTAGAACCAAAAGTTGTTTTGAGTTCAAAAACCTCATTAAAGGAATTAAAATGAAGTGTTGATACCTAAAAATAGCCTTTTCGTTCTTATTTTTATTTTTGATCTTCTTTTTTGTTTGAATTTTGATAGGTAATCCTATTTGCTAAGTTTATGAATAAGAATATCTCGACTGATTGCGAGGAAGTTAAATTGTCTACTGTAATCAGCATAACACATAGTAGTATAATTGTATCAAAAGAAAAAGATTTATTAACTGTTGAAGCACTAATTAAAGGAAAAATAGGTTTTTTAGGGTTTTGTAGAATTGAATTAATTCTCGATAATCAAATTTTGAAAACTTTTACAGTGTGTTTTTTTCGAGGAAAGCTAAAAAAAATAGTTGAAATACCTAAGATGCTAACAATCGATTCTAATTGTTTTGTGAAAATTTCTTTAAAAGGAATATCTACTATAGAAAAAGTTAAGATTTACTGAATTAATACAGTATTACAAAATAAAACTTCGTGTGCCGCCACACGAAGTTTTAAAATTATTTTAAGAACAAAGCTTTTTCAATTCGCTCACGGTTAGTTGGGGGTTTTCTGAATTAAAAACATAACTGCCGGCTACTAAAACGTTTGCCCCTGCTTCAACTAATTGTTTTGCGTTTTTATCAGTTACTCCTCCATCTATTTCAATTAAGGTGTCTAGCCCTTGCTCGTCAATCATTTTTCTGAGTTTTTTCACTTTGTTGTAAGTGATTTCTTCAAATTTTTGACCGCCAAATCCAGGATTGATAGACATTATCAAAACCATATAACATTCAGGTAAAATATCTTCTAAAACAGAAACTGGAGTCGTCAGATTCAAAACAACGCCAGCTTTACAACCAGTAGCTTTAATTTGTCTTAACGTTCGGTGAAGATGGATAGTAGATTCATAATGAACAGTTATAATATCAGCACCAATGCGAGCAAATTCTTCAATATAACGCTCAGGTTTTTCAATCATCAAATGAACATCTAATGGTTTTGTAGTATGCTTTTTTATAGCTTCTATAACAGGCATACCATAAGAAATGTTAGGTACAAAATGACCATCCATAACATCAATATGAAACCAGTCTGCCTCACTGTTGTTGATCATTTCTATATCTCGTTGTAAATTAGCAAAATCAGCTGCTAATACTGAAGGTGCTATAAGAGTATTTTTACTCATAAGTAGTTATTTTTTATTGAATTCGTGAATCACAAAACGCAATTTTATTTTATTTGTTGTGTTGTGGTGCAAAGATAGGTTTAAGTTTAAGAGTTTAAAATTTTAAAAGTTAAAAAGTTAAAAATTTAAGAGTTTAAGGGTTTAAAGGTTAGTTGTTTTACGTTTTGTATTCCCCTTTGGGGGCTAGGGGGCTTCCAAACTCCGAAAACCCGAGCGAAGCGAACTGACTGGAGTTTTGATTCGCTTTAAAAAAGCAAAACTCCGGTAATCAGCCGGAGTTTCAATCATCAATCAAAAAACGAACAGTCTTAGACTGTTGTTATTGTATATAAATTAATTATATGCTATTTTTGGAAATGCAAATTTAAGAAAAAATTAACTTATCCTAAATAAGTTTTTAAAATTTTACTTCTAGAAGTGTGTTTTAATCTTCTAATTGCTTTTTCTTTAATTTGGCGAACACGCTCGCGAGTTAAATCGAAAGTTTCTCCAATTTCTTCAAGTGTCATTGGGTGTTGATCTCCTAAACCAAAGTATAAGCGAACTACATCAGCTTCACGAGGTGTCAAGGTTTCTAAAGAACGTTCAATTTCTGTACGCAAAGATTCGTGAATTAATTCTCTATCAGGATTTGGTGATTCACCAGAACGTAATACGTCGTATAAATTAGAATCTTCACCTTCTACTAATGGAGCGTCCATAGATAAGTGACGTCCAGAATTTTTCATAGATTCTTTTACGTCGTTTACAGTCATATCAAGTTCTACAGCGATTTCTTCAGCAGATGGAGCACGTTCGTTAGATTGTTCTAACAGGGCATACATTTTATTAATCTTGTTGATAGAGCCAATTTTGTTAAGTGGCAAACGAACAATACGAGATTGCTCTGCTAATGCTTGTAAAATAGATTGACGAATCCACCAAACTGCATACGAAATAAATTTAAAACCACGTGTTTCATCAAAACGTTGAGCAGCTTTGATTAGACCTAAATTTCCTTCGTTAATTAAGTCAGGAAGTGTAAGTCCTTGGTTTTGATATTGTTTTGCAACAGATACTACGAAACGTAAGTTAGCTTTCGTTAGTTTCTCTAATGCTCTTTGATCTCCTGCTTTGATGCGTTGTGCTAATTCCACTTCTTCATCGGCGGTGATTAAATCTACTTTACCAATTTCTTGTAGGTATTTGTCTAGGGAAGCAGTTTCACGATTCGTTACCTGCTTAGTTATTTTGAGCTGTCTCATTTAAAAATCTCCTTGCTTTTTAAAAGTTGTAATGGTTATACGTATCGTATTGATAAAAAGTTACAAAATATCAAAAAATATTTTCATTTATATATTTTTTCACTTTATCTATGTACCATTCTGTTTTATTTATGGCTTTGTTGAAGAAGATTTTTCGGTCTCTAGTGCCTGTGTTATTCAGGTGTTTAGAAATTTTTATTTGATGCTTTAAAAAATTCTTAGTGTTGTTTGTCGTGTTTTCATCTGTAGTAATCATATAACCTAAAACGGTGTATGGAATGAATAATTTTGTTCTTTCATTTGATTCTACCAGCACATTATTATTCAAAATCAATAATTCGTTTAAATATAAGTTGTAATTGTTATTGTCTAAGCTTGTTTTGTATTCTATCTGTTTTAGTATAGCAATAATATCTTCGTATAAGTTTAGGGCGGTTTCTTGTTGTAATAACCCTGATTCAAAAAAATAAAAAACTTGCTGTAAACTGCTATTTATGGTTGTGTCATTCCAAATTTCATATTTGTCAAATTCATCATACAATTTTTGAAGTTTTAGAGTGTATTCTAAGATACTTGTTTGAATTTGAAAATTTTCAAAAGGAATACTTTCCTGATTATCTATTAGAAGATTTGACCAGATATAAAGTTTAAATTTAGATAGTAATGTACCTCCAATTGTGTAAAATAATGGAATGTCCTTTGCAGAATAGTATATTTTTGTCGTTTTGTTGCTAAATTCTTTCAAATGATCGTATGATTCCTTCAAATATAGTGTTAGGTCGTTTGTCGAATTAATATCACTTGTTTTTTTTACTAAAATTTTATTAGGTTGACCAGCTAGATTGTCCATTGAGATATTAAAATGCTTGCATAAAAGCACGGCTTCTTCAATAGAAAATTTACTTTTCATAGATACTCTTCTGTGGGAAGCATCATAACTTATGTCTAATATCCTAGCAATTGCATCTATAATTGAATTATTCTTTTCTAACTTTTTTTGAATAGTTCTAAGAAGTAGTTCTTGATTATTCATAATTGTGATTTTCGCAAAAATAGCAATTTTTAAAATTAATTTATGCAATTCGAATTGTGAAAAACGAAATATTTTTGAAATGTAAAATCAAATGTGTTTAGACAAAAAATGATTTTTAAATGAAATGTTTAATTATATAAAATATGGAAGAAATGAATTATAGTTACATCGAGTTTTTTACCGAAAAAGATTTGAAAAAATATTCAAGAAAAATAAATAAGTATTATAGAAATAGAGATAGATAATACTTTAAAGAATACAGGTTGTGATACTAAGAATAATAGTTTTTATGGTTGAAAAAATCTCTAAAAGAGATTTGCCAGAGTCTTTGGAAAGAAAGATGTTCAGAGAATTTATATTCAATTTAATTAGATACGTAAGATATACAAAATTTTAAAAGAAATGAGAAGAGCCCCTTATATATTAATTCTATTTAGATTAGTGCTTGGCCCAATAATGATTTATTTAACATATAGTTCTATTGATTATTTACGACCCATTTTGGTTTTATTTATTTTTTTAGGTTTATTTTCTGATATTTTTGACGGAATTATAGCTAGAAAAACTGGCGTAGCTTCTGAAAAATTGAGACGGATGGATAGTCAGACTGATCTTGTTTTTTGGTTGTGTGTAGGTTGGTGCAGTTGGTTGTTAAATCCTGAAATTATTATAGCTAACAAGTTTTCAATTATTACAGTTTTTATAATGGAAGGATTAACTTATCTATTTAGTTTATTCAAATTTGGAAAAGAAACTTGTACACACGCTTTTCTTTCAAAATTATGGGGAATAACTTTGCTAGTTGTATTTGTTTCCATTATAGGTTTTGGATATGGTGGGATTTCGTTATATCTAGCAGTTTTAGTTGGAATTATCGCTCATATAGATGTTTATTTGATTATTTATTTTTTGCCTAAATGGACACATGATATTCCTAGTTGTTACCATGCTTATCTAATCAGAAGCGGAAAAAAAATTAAACGAAATAAATGGTTGAATTAGAGTGTTTTGTTTGTTGGGAATAAACTTTAAATTGAAATAATCTCAGATTCAGCATCAGACTTAGTAGTTTTCTAATGCTGAATTTGGGATTATTATTCAACCATAAAACTTTCTGAATACTCGTGTGTTTTACCGAATGAATCGATGCCAAAAATGTATATTTCGAATTCACCTTTCAAATCTGAAGTCGAAAATTGTATGGTGTTTTTTTCTTGGGCAAATTGATAGTTAGGTTCCCAATATAGTTGATATCTATAATCAGGAATTCTTTTGTTTTTCGAGTTTTGAGCAGAATAACTAGGTGAATAATATTTCTTGGTTTCTAACGGTCTAATTATTTCAGGTTTGAATATTGTCAATGCTGATTTAGAATCAATTTCATAATCTTGGTTAAAAGTTGTGAATGAAATTATACCATTATATAAATTACCACCATAATAATATTGTTTATTGATAAAGTTTATTTTTTCAAATAAATCGGCATTGTGCTCTAATAAGTCTTTGATGTCTGTAATTACTTTACCATCAACTAGTGTTAGTATAGGCGAATCTAAATTGTTATAAATGTCGTAATCTTTTAAACGGATGGTGTATTCTCCTTTTTTGTTGCTAAAGGTTACCCCATCTAAAATTTCAATTACAGTTTCTCTTACAGAAGGAAATCTAGTATAATTATTTAAAATATATTCCTTAGACTCTTTTGTGTCAAAGAATGGTTTCCAAGAAGATTTGATAATTGAGTCCTTTTTAAATTTAGAATAGGCATTCTCAATTTGATTTGCTGTATATTTTTCTTCTATTATTTTTCTAAAGTCTTCAGTAATGTTTATTTTATCGGTTAGAGTTAGATTGGAATAATCTATTTCATCTGCTTTATCAAGTTCAATTATAAAATTGTCTTTTTGTGAATTAACAATTTGAATTTGAATATTTGGATTAGAGATACAATTGTCTAAGTTGAAAATGAACCTTCCATTTATATCGGTTGTAGTCATTTTTATTTCAAATTCTTTACCTGGAAATGAGAGCGAAATAGGAATGTCTTTTAAAAGGGGGGTGTTTTTTACAGATCTTATTTTTCCAGATATAATTTCACCACGATGTTCAGGAATTATATTTTTACTTCCTTTTATTTGAAAAATATTTTCTGAAAGTGAATTATCAACTATTTTATTTAGACTGTCTTTCTTTCTGATTGAAATTAAGAAATTAGGACAGTCTGTTTTTTTGAGATTTTCAGGAAATTGAAAGATATTTGATGAACGTGTGTTGAACTTTTTTAATGTATTTGTTTTAGAGGTTTTAGTGTTATTTTTTGTTTTGTTAACTGTTTCTGTATCTGTAATTTTAGCCTCTTTATATGGATTTAAAATAAGAATTGGTTTTGATATTATACTAAAATCATCAAATGATCTCATATAGTTAGTATAACAAGCGATGTTATAAATACCACTTTCTAATGTTAAAGGAATAAAGAAATCACCATTTGCGGTTCCTTCATCTAGGAATACTTTTAATTGTGCGACAACTTTTTTTGAATTATCTATGATGTTAAGATAAGCTACTTTACTAAAGTTAGAAAGTTTATTGTTGCTTTTGTTTTTACAAAATACAGAAAAAAATATTTTATCACCAGTTAAGTAATTATTATTATTTGTCTTTATTTCGATGATTTCATTGAAATTACTGTTGTTGTTTTGACCCTCTACTTGAGAAAAAACAAAAATAGATAATATCGTGTAAGCTATAGTTTTAGTTAGTCTATCCAAAATGCAGGTTTTATGTTAGAAGCAAAAGATGAGCAATCACCGCATTTTATATCATATGCCGTAATTAGTTTAAGATCAGTAACAGGGTCAAGAGTTGTTTCGCTGTGGTATGCAATCTTTTTATCTTCCAAACCAGCTAAAAATTCACGTCCTTTGCAGTGTGGATTTACACGTGGAGGTTCAAAACAAAATTGATACTTTATGTTTGGGGCATCATCACTACAATTTACAATGTATTTTGGTTCGTCATTTGGAAATAGATCACTAAAATTGAAGAAAATTCTTTTTTCTGAGACCGAAGCAATTTCAAAAAAACCAGCAACTTTTTCTTTAGTATTATTCTCGCATCGTATATTTCCACTTAAAAAACCAGGTTGGTTTTGAGATAATATATTTTGATTTTGAGATAGTTGGCTTAAGGTTCTATAGTAAGTGTATGCCTCTAAATTTTGAACGTATTGTTTAATTAAAATACTGTATCTATTACCAATAATATAATCTTTACTATCAATGAATCGAATAGGTAAATTTACTCTGTCTTCAAGTAACGTATTTGTAGCCAGTTGTATGATTGAATTCGATTTTTTAAATCCATAGCAAACTTTTGCTTCACTAATTCTTGGAGATAATTCATACGTGGTTAATGAAGTTCGAAATGCTTTGATAGGGACCCATTTAGGGGCAATTATTTTATAAGTTTCTTCATATTCAAATCTATAATATTTTGATGAATTGGTAGGATCAAAGCTTTTTACGCCTAATTGAACTCCTTTGGTATTATCTTTAATTATAATCTCTTTACTAATTTCAGTAATAGGGGATACACTTGTTAATTTTTCTCTATTGGAAACATAAGTTTTACCGTCTGAAGTTTGAATATGAAGCTCATATGTTTTATTAGGTTGAGCTTGAAAAATAGTATTAGAAATATAACTATCGTTATTTTCTTGGAAATCGTAACGATTTCCATTGTTATCGACTATATAAACAGTGGCGCCTTTTTCAATTTTAGACCCGCTTTCTTCTAGAGGATAGGTTCTTGAAAGTTTTATTTCTTGTTTCTTTAATTCGTTTGTTATAGTCGCTTCTACAACTAAAACATTTTCAAAAGTATCAGATTGAAGAGCATATGGTTCTGTACAGCTATATATAAAACAAATAGCTATTAGAAGGAATGATTTGTAAAGTAATTTTCTCATTTGTCTAGAATTTGAAATTATATGTAATTGTTGGAATAGGGATGTTAAAAATAGAAGTTTTATAACCTTTTACTTGTCCTTCAGATGTAATAAAAAATATTGAATATGGATTATTTCTTCCGAGAACGTTGTATATTGAGATATTCCAAAAACTATGTGCTAATTTTTTGATTTTGTGATTTCCTTCAATGTTTACTCCAATATCAAGTCGGTAATAGTCTGGTATTCTAAATTTATTTCTGTCGCTATAAAGAGTATATTCGGCATTAGCAAAAGTGTATTTTCCAATAGGGTAAGTGATTGGTCTTCCAGTTTGATAAATAAAGTTAGCGGAAAAACTGTAACGTTTGGTGAATTTATAATTTAAAACTGCACTAAAATCATGTGGTTTATCAAAATTAGAAGCAAAAAACTCTCCATTGTTTACTTTTTCGTCGTTAAATTCACTGTCAAGTTTTAATAAAGATCTTGAATATGTGTATCCAATCCAACCGTTTAATTTTCCAGTTTGTTTTTTTATCAATACTTCCAGTCCATATGATTTTCCTTCACCTTGCAGAAGTACAGTTTCTAATTTGTCATTTAAAATCAAATTTGATCCAACTTTGTAATCTAATACATTTTGTGATTTTTTATAATAGCCCTCAATGCTTAATTCTAAGTCTTTATAATCTAAATTTTTAAATATACCTAGAGAGTATTGTTCTCCTGATTGTGGTTTGACGTTTAAATCTGATAATTTCCAAGTGTCTGTGGGCGATTGGGTTGTGTTGTTAGATAAGAGGTGTATGTACTGAAAACTTTTGTCATAACCTGCTTTTATGTATAGCTTGTCGTTAAAATTATATTTAAGAGCAACTCGAGGTTCTAGGCCTGTAAAAGTTTTTATACTTTCATTTTGCCCAAAATTTTTCTCCCCAATTAGAGTTGATTCGCTTAAAGGCAGACCTGCTTCATATATTCTTTGTGTTGAGCTTCCTAGTGGTATGAAAGTAGAGTATCTCAAGCCGATATCTACCATCAGTTTATTTGTTACTTTGTAATTATCTGTAATGAAAGCAGCAGATTCAAGACCTTTTTCTTTTTGTATCTCTATTTTTTTTAAGATAGATTCGTTACTTATAGGGGTAAATGAGCCTGGATTTATATTGTAAAGTTTTGATGAAATTCCATAAATTAGTTTATGTTTTTCATTTAATGAATGATTAAGTTTTAAGGTTGCCTGTGATTCACTAATTTTAAAATTAAAGTTGAAAGATTTTATGTTTTCTTGAGGATTATAATCTACGTTAAATTCATAATCACTAGTGCTAATATTTAAGTCTGATTTTAACTTGTCATTGAAGTTATGTTTCCATGAAATTGAAGCAGCCTTGTTTTTGTAATTGAATAATGAATCTGAACTGAGACTGTATTTGTCATTGCTAAAATAGACTGTTGCTTCTAAATCATTATTCTTGTTAATGATATGTTTATATTTGGCAATTAAATCATAAAAAGAAGCTTGGCTCTTTTTAAGTCTCTCATTTTTTAGATTTTTTAATATCCAGTCCGAATAAGTACCTCTACCTCCTATCATAAGACTTGCTTTCTTTTTTATTATAGGAGTAGATAGACTTATGTTACTGGTTACTGGACCTATTCCACCTTCACCTGATATTTTTTCTAAATTCCCATTTTTTGAACTAATATCGAAAACAGAGGAAAGTCTTCCGCCAAAGTAAGAAGGAATACCACCTTTATAAATGTCTATTTTGTTTGTTGTATATGGATTCAGTGCAGAAAAGAATCCAAAAAAATGGGCTGGATTATAAATAGTTGCATTGTCTAGGAGTATTAGATTCTGATCTTCCTTTCCACCTCTTACATTAAAACCTGCTGATCCTTCTCCAGTAGTTTTTATTCCCGGAATTGTAAGGGCAGCCTTTAGAATATCTCGTTCCCCAAAGACAACAGGTATGTTTTTTATTCCTTCGGCTTCAAGTGTAGTTACTCCTGTGATTGCAGCTCTAGTAATTTTGTTTCTTTTTCCTTTAACAACAACTTCTTTTAGTTGATTTATTTTTTCAGATAAATCTAAGTCTAGTTTTCCATCACTAAATACGATTATTTTTTTTGATGTTTTAAGAAAACCTGAGGCTTCAACTTCAATAGTGTTTTCGCCATATGGAACATTAATACTAAATGCTCCATTTTCATTAGTGGAAGTTGTTATGGTTTTATTTTTAATTTTTATTGTTGCATTTGCAATGGGGGAATTGTTTTTTAGATTTTTGATTTTACCAGAAATTACATAGGTGTCTGAATTTTTGATTTCTCCTGTTTCTTTTCCTATAAGTGTTAAGTTTTCATCATTTTGGAATTTATTTACAACTGATGTTTTAGTACTAATTGTGTTTTTTGGTTTGAAAAAATTATCTGGAAGTTTATTTTGTATATAAATGTTTTGTGTTAAAATAATTTTGTTGTTATCAACAAAGAAATTTAAATTGGTTTCTTGAAAAATACTTTTCAAAATAGTTTCTATTGTTTCTTGTTCAAACTTTTTTGTTATAACAATGTTTTTTAACCAATTTTCTTCAAAATAGAATTTGTAATCAGATATCGATTCAATTTTTTCTATCGCTTGCTCTGCAGTAAGATTGTTAAATTCAACGGATAATTTTTTGTTTGTTTGTGAAAAACAATTAATAATAACAAAAAAAAATAAGATTAATAAATTTAGATATTTCATACTAGTTATTAATTGTTTTTATTAGTTTGATTATAAATTCTTCTTTGTTTTGTTTTTCTAAATTTTCATACTCTTTATAAAATGTATTTATTTCATTTCTTTTGGATGGAAAAATGGAATGAAAATCTCTTTCAGTATTAATTTTGAAGAATTCATTATTTAAACTTATTATATAATTTTTTGCAGAGTTGAATTCGGAAATTACTTTTTGGTCTTGTAAAATCTCTTTTTTTTCTTTTGTATGTTTTATATAAAGAATGATTGAACTATTGATTTTTTTCTCTTCATAGAAGCCTGTGATAGTATTGTTTTTTTGAACTATATTTAGGTTTTTAAAATGTTTGTTATCTATTTTGAAATCATCAATGTTTTTCTTTATGAGATTTAATTTTATATAGTTGTTTTCTATGTTTGGAATGCAAATTAATTGATCCTCATAAATGTCGTAGTTTAACAATAAATCATAATATTTCTGATTCTTGTAAGTAAAAGTTCCTTTGACGTATTCGTTGGAAACTAAATATCTGTGATTTTCTTTGTTTTTAGTGATATCATAATTTATATGTATAGTTCCATTTGTAAAACTCAAATTATCAATACCAATTAATTTATCATTTTGTTGGAGAAGTGTACTTTCTTCAGACTGATTTTGTGCGTTCAAAGAAATGGCACATAAAATATGTAGATATATAAATATCTTTAGTGATGATGACATTTTATTAGTTTGTTTTTTGGAGTAGTAAATATAAGGAAAATTCTTAAAAAAAAAATTTTTTAACATTTTTCTTAGGCCATTCGCTTTTAAAAATATTTAAAGAAATTTGAAGAAATAACTACAGATTTTATATTCAGTTTTTAGAAAATTAATAGTGAAATTATCCGTTTAGCGGAAATAAATATTAAAATTTATATTTTATCAAGTTATTTTTTATCTGTTTGCGGCAATTTTTTAAACGCGAATGCCGTGCATTTTTCAGAGGATAAATTAGTTTGTTATTTAAACGAGTGGTAAGTCGCGGTGATTTAGTTTTGAAATAGTTCTTTAAAACAACACGCTTTAAATTCAATAAGCTCGATGATACATCGAGCTTATTTTGTCAAATTAAGTTTAGTTACATCCGTAATAAGATGTTTTGGGAAATAGTTATATGTATTACTAGATTTTTATAATTTTTTTTGTGAACACTTTATTGTTTGAAGATTCAACTTTTATAAAATATATTCCAGTGGATTGATTATTCAATTCTATTCTGTTTTTCAAACCTGATAACTTGTTGTTATATATGGTTTGACCAATGGTGTTAAAAATTGTCACAGTATAGGAATCATCTTCTGTGGGTAATCCTAAGATAATTTCGTCTTTTGCTGGATTAGGATTTATACTTACTCCTACTAATTCATTTTCTATATTGGAATTATTTAAAAAGCCACTTATATTTAAATTGTCAAACCAGATTCTTGTTCCATAGCCTGAAGTGCTTCTTATTAGAATTAAGACATTTGGCTCATTATCAAATTGAGAGCCTAAATTAACGTTTTCAAGCCTCCAGTCTGAATTTTGTGATGGTTTCCAATCGTTAGTTTCGTTTGCATTTGGAGTTGCAGGATCATCTTGTATAGGTGGTGAAACAGTTTGTAATTGAAGCTGATTTTTTGAATAAACATTAGTCCAGTTAGCTCCACAATCTTTTGAAACAAGAATGTCAATTTTATCTGGTGCAGGAGTAGGGTCTGTCGCACTTAGATATTGGGTGTAAGCTAAATCAAAACTAAATACTGGTGATGTTAATCCTGTAAAATTGAATGGAGTTAAAATTACATCGTCAATTTTTCCAGCAGGATTATCTGCGTTATTTATAACTAAACTTGAAGTATCACCTTTACCTACATCAGATCTTTTTTCCCATTTGATTGCATCATCGCCTGGATTTATAATTCTCCAACCAGCAATAGGGAATGAACCAGACATATTTTCAAGATAAGGTATGTTTGTTCTATATACTTTTATATAATTCGTTCTGTTTACAGTTGTACCTATGCCATTTGCATTTGTAGTGGTTAATGATACAGTATAAGCGCCTGGTGTATTGTAGGTCACTGTTGGGTTTTGTTGTGTAGAAGTTGAAGGTGTTCCTCCAGGGAATGACCATTGCCAAGTTGTTGGGTTCCCTGTAGTGAGATCAGAGAAATTTGCTTGGAAATTATTGCAATATACTTCTTTAGTAGGGGTGTTAAAATCAGTTACTGGAGTTAATATTTGTTCAATTTTTAGGTTATCAAACCAAATCCTAGTTCCGTATCCAGAAACATTGTTGAATTTTATTAAAACATTTGGCTGATTTGCTAAATCTGCACCTAAGAAAATAACTTCTCTTCTCCAATCTGAACTTTGAGTAGGTGTCCAGTCATTTGTTTCATTAGTATCTGGTGTTGCTGGGTCATCTTGAATTGGAGGGTAAACAGTTTGTAGCTGTGTTTGATCTTTAGAATAAATACTCGTCCAAGTTGCTCCACAGTCTTTAGAAACAGAGATTGTTATCTTATCAGGTGCAGGGGTAGGGTCTGTAGCGTTTAAATATTGTGTGTAAGCTAAATCAAAAGATAAATAAGGTAAAGTAATACCAGTTAGATTAAAAGGGGTTAAGATTAAGTCATCTACTTTATCAGCTGGATTGTCTGCATTATTTATTACTAAAGAGGAGTTGTCTCCTAAACCAACAGTTGTAGATTTTTCCCAAGAAATTGCGTCGTTGTCATGGTTTATGACTTGCCAACCTGGGATAGGATATACGCCTGAGAAATTTTGGCTATACGGTAGATTTTCTTTATAAACTTTAATATACCCAGATTTAGTTACTGTTCCACCTGAACCGTTTGCATTAGAGGTTGTTAAAGTTACACTGTATAATCCTGGGGTACTATAAGATACTGTGGGATTTTTTATGGTTGAAGTAGCAGGTATTCCTCCTGGGAAGGACCATGACCATACGCTAGGATTTCCTGTAGTTTCATCTAAGAATTGAATTGGATTTGAACATACAACATTAGTCGTAGTAGCCTTAAATTCGGTGGTTGGATTTGCTGCTTGATTTACTATTAGATTTACATTGTCAATCCATATTCTTGTGCCAAAACCAGTTGTGTTTTGAAAACGTAATGATACGTTTGCAGATCCAATGTATGATGAGAGATTTATAAATTCCCTTCTCCAATGTTCTGGACTAGTTGGAATCCATGAATTAGGGGATAGAGTAGGATAGTTTGTTGTTTCTAGTTGACTTAAACTTTTTGTGTAAAGATCAGTCCACGTAGTTCCGCAGTTTGTAGATATTTGTACTTTTAGGATGTCATTGCTATTGTTATCAAATTTTTTGTAAGCAACATCAAAGTAAAATTCACTATTAGTTGCCCCATTCAAATTAACATAAGGAAGAGTTATGGTGTCTATTTGTCCTCCTGGTGCGTAATCAGTATTGTTTATAATCATACAAGAAGTATCCCCATTTCCAACATCCTTTCTTTTTTCAAAAGTTATTGCTCCATCTGGATTTGAAATTTTCCACCCCTCTGGAGGAAATACCCCTGAAAATGTTTCTGTTATGTTTGTGTTGTTAGGACTTGAGACACGAATATAATTTGTTTGGGTAACAGTATTACTTCCTTGTCCATTAGAAACTGTCAAAGTCACACTATATATACCTGGCGTATTGTATGTAATTACTGGATTTGAAATGGTAGAAGAGGAGGGAGTGCCTCCTGGAGATACCCAGTTATAAGTAGTTGGTAATCCAATAGATTGACTTTTAAATTGAATGTTTTCTCCTGAGCAAATTGAACTTCCTTCATTTCCAATTCTGGCAATTGGAGCAGAAGGTGTTATTCCTACAGCAATTAGGTTTGATGGAGACCATAACAGTTTTCTAGAATAGTTAGGTACATAAGGAAGGTCATTTAACCAATTTTCCATTACTGTAGTTTGTCCTGTGGTGAACATAGATTGACAATTCACATTATAATCCATTAGATTTTCAAAATTTGCATAAACACTACAACTGTTTAATGTGTTTCTGCTACATCCCTCTGCTGAAGTTGTTGGTGGAGTGTCTGAAATTCCATCGCCAGGAGCTGTACATCCATTCTCAAATGTGTGACGTAAGCCAAAGTAATGTCCTAGTTCATGACTCATTTCTTTGGCAAATTGCGCACTTGCATTAGAACCACAAGTGGTACCAATGTATCTATGATTGTAAGTTATATGTGGAACTACATTTTGAACTGGTAAAAAAGCATGTCCAGAACCATATTGACCATCACTTGGATTTGGATAATCTACTATAACAATGTCTAAATAGTATTTTCCGTTTTTTCCATACCAGTAATAATTATTTAGCTTTGGATCATAACCGTCTTGGATTCCAGCATCTGCTTGCCAATCTAAACCAGGTGTTTCCATTAAATTACCCTCTGGATCAACTGTTGCTAACACAAATTGAATGTTTAATGTACTTCTAATCGATTGAAAACGGGGATCTACTGAGGATGTAGGTGTTAGTGTTCCATTAAAGTCTCCGTTGATGGTATTCAGAACATCGTCAATACGACATTTCATAATCGATTTAGTTAATGGAGTTGTATTGATATTGTTATTTATACCATGTGTTAACATATGGAAAACAATAGGTATTACATAAGGTCCAGGGGGAGCTAGTTTGCTCAAATTTTTGTCATTGCTTAATTGTTCCATTTTAAGCATAGCTTTTTGAAATTCTATATCTTCTGCTTTTGAAAGTTTGGTTCCGCAACCTGGTTTTTCTTGTGCAAAGAGTATTGAATTTAATAAGACAAATACTATTGTCATTAAGTGGTTTTTTTTCATAATCTCTTTTTAAACTTTTTGTTAAAAATTCTTATACAATATTATTGTTTGTCTTCTCCTTAGTTTGGTATTATGTTATCTTTTTGTTGTTTTTTATTAACTATTTATTTTTATTCTGTTAATTTTTTATAATCTTTTTGTTTTTCTGTCAAGCTGGTAAGACTAACTGATGATTAATATTTTGAGTTTTTATATAGGAAGTTTAGAATTGCAATTTCTTTTAATAGAGAAGAGACTGTCTTAAAAGCCAACTGTTTTGTGATTTCGTTCAAAGGGAGAAATTATATAATATTAATAATGCGCCTCTCCTATTTTCGAAGTTAAAAACTAGATAGATGTGGTCTTTGTTACTTTTAGACAGCCTCTTTGGTATTAATCTTTAGGTACTTGTAAATTAATAAACTACCTTTCTTATTTCAATTTTGTTGTTTTCTAGAATTACTTTAATCAACAATATATTTGTTGTAGGTAATATATTTTCTATAAATGTTTCATTAGAATTTATATTCTTTCTTTCCAATATTTTCTTTCCTAGAACATCATAAATTAAAATGTCTTTTATCTTATCTGGTAAAGATTTTACAGTAATTTGATTATTACCAGATGGGTAAACTTTAAGGTAATTATTAGAGATATCAAAATCACTAGATCCGAGACTTTCGTTTGTGTATTTTAAAACAAATCTGTCATTTACTCTACCATTGTTAGTGCTAAAAGAATAAGGTGATATTTTTAAATCGTGAGTGATGTTTAAATATTTGTCTTCTAGATAAATATTTTGGTTTGAGCTTCCGAATATACCATCTAATGCTCCAATGGCTATTTTGTAATTTCCATTTGTAGGTACAGAAAATCCTAGAGGAATTTTGTCTTCCTGCGAAAACGGAAATGCTTTTCCTTGAATAGTTAGCATTACATTCTCATTGAGTTGATTGAGCAAAGAATAGAAATTATAATTTAGTTTTTCATCTGTAATAGCATCATATAATCTATCATTTTCATTAGTAGCTTCACTGAAATAACCAACTAATGTTCTAATATTTGAATTGTCTTGTGAGTTAATTAAATCTAACCAAATTCTATGTTTTTCAGAACTTATATTTTGGTTTCTGAAGAAATCACTATTGTTGTATGGAATATTAGAAGCGTCTCTTCTCATACTATTATTAAAATTCAGTACACCAGGGGAAGGGGTTGCATCATTCATCAATACAAAAAATCCTTGTCCTGAAGCAATATTGCCACTAAATGTTCCAGGTCCTGCACTTGACCCTCCTAAATTATAGGTGTGGTAATCAGCTGGTGTGTAATTGTATGCGTAATCACTATAAAAAGGGTCAGATTGAGATCCTGAAGGTAGTGTGCCATGTGTCCATAATTTTACAAACCCTGCAATACTAGTATTTGCTGTTAAAAAGCTGTCAGCATTTATTGCAGATGGATATGGGTTTCCTACCAAGTTCCAATTGTCATCAGATGTGGTTACTGTCACAGTGCTACCTGAACCATTAGTATAGTTGTAATTTGGACCTGTATAAGAACCTCTTGTAATTGGAATAGTAATATTACCATTGTTAGGGATGCCTAAATGGGTTGAAGTAAAATTGCTTGCAGTTCCTAATGTAAAACTGTCGGGACCTCGTACAATATATCCTTTGCCTAACACCATATTTTCATTAGCATTAGACCAGTTGCCAAAGTTGCATGCTTGTCCAGTAACTGTTGTAGGTAACCATTTGAATATATAACCTAAATTAGTATTAGGTGAGATTGAAGATACTGCCAAATTAGCTACTGGTGATGACCAGTAAACGTAATCTTGACGTCTTATACTGACATTTCTTTTATGTCTGATATTGCCAATATTAATAGCTGAATTGTTAATTTGAACTAATGCTCCTTTGTCTTCAATTGTTAAGGATCCGTTAGGGTTGACAGTAACTTCATTTACTACAACTAGTGAGCTAGAAGGGTTAACAAGAACTTGTGCGTTTGCTTGTATGCTTAAGTTACAAGCATTTGCTATGCCAATAATAATAGGGTTGTTTGCGCTACTTGGAATGGTTACGGCATCTGTACTAAGTGGTGCATTAATAGGTTGCCAATTTCCAGCTGTATTCCAATCTGAGTTAATTGCTCCAGTCCACATTTTCTTTTGATAAACTACTACTTGATCTGTTGCAGTACAAGATGTACCAGTAGTAATTGTTAGTGTGTAAGTGTCAGGTATATTAGTTGTTAATGTTGAAAGATTACCTACAATTACATTTGATGAATTTCTCCATTCATAAGTTGCTCCAGCAATAGGTGATGGACCTATGGTTACAGAAGCCGAAGCACAATCCATAATTTTGTCTGGACCAGCGTCTAAAGTTAAATTGCTTCCAGCAACAACGGCTACTGTTTTTGTTATAATGCAACCGAAGAAGTTAATTTCTAGAGTATAATTACCTGCATTAGAAGCTGTTACACTTGGTATAGTATAGTTATTTGTGGTTGCGATTACTGTGCCTGATGGATTTTTCCAAGTATAAGTGATACGCGTGTCTGTGTCTAAATAGGTAGGAAAATTGTTAATAACTGAAAGTGTAGATGGGCCTCCACATATTGAAGCTGTTGCATTTGCTGTGAAATTTATATCCTTCATTTCATCTACATTAAATAACATCATTTGAACACCACTTAATCCAGCACCCCAATTTACATTTCTAAAAGCTATTTTTTTCTGTGAACAGTCTGTACTGATGAAAATAGCATGTACTTTACCTGGTTTAGAATACCTTCTGTCTGTGCGACCAGCTTGTCTAAATGGGTCAGTTTCTGGTACAGAGACCCAAGTTCTAGTGCTAAATAGGGTTCCGTTTACAATATTAATGACAGGTTCTTCTCCAAGAGTTTTTTGCTCCACATAAAATTTTCCTGTAACAGGCGTGTCGGCATTATTTCTAACGCCAGCATATAATCCTCCTCTAACATTGCTAGGATTGCTGCAGTTCATTACAAAATCATTACCATGAAGACGATAGTATTTTCCTCTTATTGGAGAACCATTATGATTAAGAGTGATGTTATAAGTGTATAATCCTCTATCCGTTAGTCCGTATTGAACCCTTGTGCCGTTATACATACTAGGGTTGTCACTGTTAGCAATATTAGCATACCAAGAACTATTGTTACAATAAGCTGCTGTGAAATTTGCAATTGCAGAAGTTGTATAAATGGAATGCCCGTCTATTCCTGCTCCTGAAGGAAAACAATTGATATTTGTAGAGGGACAAGGGCCTTGATTTGGTCCTGGCCATGAACCACTTCCTCTTTTATTATTTGCAATATTAACTGTAGAAAAGGTAGTTCCGTCATAGCGTTTTATTTCTAAAGTACCTTGTAAATTATTAAGTTGATGATACCATCTTTGAAAAGTAGGTGTTTGTATATCCCAAGACCATTCGCTTCCTCTTGCGTCATTTTGTGTTTCAATAGCTTGAATTCTATTGTCGTGTCCCATACTTCCACCGCCTCCATCACCATGAAAACTTAACATATGAATTTTCTTTCCTGGTGTTACACGACAGTCAAAAATACGTTGATTATTAATCCATACATCAGTTTGTTCATTTTCCACTATTGGTGTTCCATTTTTAAGAATGTCAATCATTAAAGCTCTACTGGTTAGTAAATTATGATTGTTGTTCATTCTAGTGTAATAGTCTGCATTAAATTTCTTAAATACATTGGCATCTTCAATATACATTTTATAAAATGCCGCTGCTCCTGTCCCGTATCGTTCCCAGTGTACTCCAGTGCCTTGGTCACTTGACCAATAATCTGTTCCAGAAATTTGCTGATGATTTTGAAAATCGTAATCCCAATCAAAACTCATACTGTACTCGTGCCCCCAATGTCTGTGAAAATCAGGATCATTAAAAAAACTCGGGTATAAACTAGTGAATTTTTCCATAACAATCAAAGCAACGCTTTCTGCCATACCTTCCTCAAAGCCACTTAAAACTGGCAGGTAATGCCAAGTGTCGTCGGAAGAAAGACAAACATTGTCTCGCATAGCATGTACTAATTCATGTATCATAAGTCTAGGCTGATCAAGATCACCATAAGAATTTTCTCTATAGGAAGAAGCTATTAAATTAGGTCCATTATAAAAGGTGTTTGAACCTGTAGCGTAAGCATCATTGACCACATTTACAGTATAGCTATGCGATGGCGGACCATAAACATCGTATAATATAGGTAAAACTAAATTATAAAATTGCATCATTTTATTTCTTTGTGTTGTAGTAAATGGTCCTGCTCCATTTAGACCATAACTAGTAACAACATTTACGGTCAATGTGTTTGTTGCTGTACCTAAATCTGACCATACAAATCGATAAGGGCCATAGCTTACACGCGTACCATCTGGATTTACCATATTGAAATAAAAGTCTTGGTTCTGGTTAAAAATAGGCATCGCATCAGGATTTCCTGATAAGTTTCCTCCTGGAGCAGCCATTTGAGCAGCACTTCTTCTTAACTCTTCATAACTGTACCCCCAAGTAGTTCTAGCGGCACTATTTAATCCTTGACCCCATCTGATGTTTTGATGTCTATTGCTTCCTGCTACATAAGGTTGAGTTCCAATTGAAAAACTATTAAAAGAACCTGTTTCCCAATTCAGAACTGCACTATGTATGCTTTCGATTGATGCTTGTACACCCGTAGCGGAAACAACCATTGGATTATTTTCAATAGGGCTATTTCTACTTTGTAATTCTAGTTCTTTTAGTCTGTTATTTGTTGGTCTTTCTATTTCATTGTGATTGCATAAATGTGGAATATATTTTTTATCAAATGAATTAGGAAATTCTTGTGTGTGTCCTTGTTGTGTTAGGAAAATTACAAAGAAAATGTTAAACAAAAACTTTTTCATAAATCGTTCTTTTAAATAGTTAAAAATTAATCAACAATTTGTTAACTTATTGGTGACGTAAAATAATTTATTCCTAAAGTTTTTTGTTTGTTAAATATTATCCTATAGAGGTACTATGTTATCATTTATTTAATAAGTTTTGCAATAATGGTAGATATGATACTAGGTTGTAATATCAAAATTGTTTTTTGCGTAAGCTTGTGAGTACTATATGATTTTGTAATGATTTAAAAAAGTTGAGTAGATATCAAATAGTATCCTAAATTATTCGGAGTAAAAAATGAATAAATTAAAAAAATAAAAATCAAAAATTTCAGTAACTATTCAGCCTACAAACACTCATTTTTTTTTGACACGAATTACACAAATATGCACGAATTTTTATATTGAAAATAAGCTTACGCTTAAATTACACTAATTCTGAACTGTGCAAAAGCTCGGTTATTTGTGCTTATTTAGATAAAACGTTTTCCATTCGGTTGCATTTCGGTGAAGAACTTGAATAAATTTGTGACTCGAACGAAGTGAACAGGCGAAGCAAATTCGTGGCTTAAAAAATAAATGGATGAATAGTTACAAATTTCAAAATTGTGTCATACTTTTTTCAAATTTTTGATTTTTAAATCATTAAAATATAGAAATTTATTTGTGTTTTGATTTAATTACGAAGATTATCTTCAAGTTATGAAGGCTTAGAGGTTAGCTGTTTTTTATACTGCATAGGAGCGACTTTTTTTATTTCTTTAAATTTTCTATTAAAATTAGAAATATTAGTAAACCCTGATAGTTCAGCAATTTCAATAATATTTATTTCTTTATTAGTAGTTATTAATCGAGCAGCTTTTTCTATACGTAATTCAATTAAAAATTGGAAAAAAGTTTTATTTGTTCTGACTTTAAAGTATCTGCAAAAAGCATTTTTGGTCATATTAGCTATATCCGCAATTTCTTCCAGTGAAATTTTTTTATCGAAGTTATTCATAACATATTCGAAAACCATTTGCATTCTTTTTCCTTCCGTGTCTGTTATCTTTTTTTCATATATAAAATTACATAATGGTGATTTCTTTGCGCTTTCAATATATTTGAGAAGTTTAAAAAACAAAACAAGTTTATTGGTGTCTTTTTGAGCAGACATTTTCAAGATTGTTTTTTTTATTTTATTCTTTTTACTGAAAATTCTCAAGCCGTTTTTGGTATCTTCAATAGTTTGTTTTAGTTTTTCAAACTCCATAAAGTAAGACATTTGCCTGATGACTTCTTCTCCATTAAAAAAGATAGTATGTACTATATTATAAGTATCTTCTATTTCTAAAGGTTCATTTCTAAGTACATGGGGAAGATTACTTCCAAATATTATAATATCACCTTCATTGTATTCTAAGATTGTATCTCCTGCAATTAGTGTTCCGCATCCTTTTTCAATATAACTTACTTGAATTTCTTCATGTTGGTGTAGTTTGTTATATAATACAATTTCTTTATCTAATTGATATAGTATAGTTTCATCTTTTGCTTTAGGTATTTTAAAAGGAAAGACTTTCATTTTTTGTTTTTGTTTTGATTGAATTTTAAACAAATATATTATTTGTGATATATTATTAATAAGATATTTTGTTTTTTAGTACAAATAGGGTAATATAGTATAAGTAAGGGATAATTTTATTGTGTAAGCCATCTTTTTTATTAAGATAATTTTGTAAAAAAAAGTTATGAAGTTAGAATGGAAAGGTGTTATGCCTGCTGTAACAACAAAATTTACTAGTGATGATAAGCTAGATTTTGAAATGTTTAAGTTAAATGTTGATGCTCAGCTTGAAGCAGGTGCTGAAGGTATCATTTTAGGAGGTACGTTAGGTGAAGCGAGTACACTTTTAGAAGAAGAAAAACGCGAATTAGTTAAACAAACTGTTCAAATTGTAAATGGTAAAGTTCCTGTGATTATGAATATAGCAGAACAAACTACCAGAGGTGCAATAGAAGCGGCAAATAAAGCCGAACAAGATGGTGCGAAGGGGCTAATGATGCTTCCTCCTATGCGATACAAAGCAACAGATCATGAGACTATAGTTTTCTTTTCTGAAGTGGCAAAAAATACTTCTCTTCCAATAATGATTTATAATAATCCTGTTGATTATAAGATAGAAGTTACTTTGGATATGTTTGAAGAATTATTAAAATTAGATAATATTCAAGCAGTAAAAGAATCTACAAGAGATATTTCTAATATTACTAGAATTAAAAATCGTTTTGGAGATAGACTTAAGATTCTTTCGGGTGTAGATACTTTAGCTTTAGAAAGTTTATTGATGGGGGCAGATGGATGGGTTGCTGGACTTGTTGATGCTTTTCCTAGAGAAACGGTTGCTATTTATAAATTGGCCAAAGCAGGTAAAATTCAAGAAGCTCTGGATATTTACCGTTGGTTTTTACCATTATTAGAATTAGATATTACACCTCAATTAGTGCAAAATATCAAATTGGCAGAGGTAGCTACTGGCTTAGGTACAGAATATGTAAGAGCTCCAAGATTACCTTTAGCGGGAGCAGAAAGAGAAAGAGTATTGAAGGTGATTAACGATAGTTTGAAAAACAGACCTGTACTTCCTGAATATAATGAGATTGTAAGTTTTGAAGCTGCTACTTTGCTATAATATATACTTAATTTTAGGTGGATAAAATGATAAGCGGGAAAAATTATATTGGATATACTTTGAGTGCGAAGGGTTCAAAAGTTCATAAGACTTTTAATCCTGAACTAAATGAAGAAAATCCGTGGGATTTTATTGAGGCTACTTCAGATGAAGTAGAAGAAGCTGTGCAAAAAGCTAAGAATGCTTTTCTGATTTACAGAAATTATTCTGGTATAGAGAAAGCAAGTTTTCTGAATAGTATTGCAGAAGAAATACTTGCTCTAGGAGATGAATTGCTTGATGTTTATGTTAAAGAGTCTGGTTTGCCAAGAGGTAGAGCCGAAGGCGAACGAGGAAGAACTGTAGGGCAACTTAAGGCTTTTGCAGAGATGTTAATAAAAGGGAATTGGGTTGAAGCAACAATTGATACCGCAGATAAAAACCGACAGCCATTGCCTAAAGATGATATCCGAAAAATGTTAACACCCATAGGACCAATAGCTGTTTTTGGTTCAAGTAATTTCCCTCTAGCTTTTTCTACTGCGGGAGGTGATACAGCTTCTGCATTAGCGGCAGGGTGTCCAGTAATAGTAAAAAGTCACTCTATGCATATAGGTACAGGAGAATTAGTTGCTTCGGCTGTAGTTAAGGCTGCTCAAAAAAATAATATTCCTGAGGGCGTTTTTTCTAATTTGATAGGTAGCGGAACAACTTTAGGTACAGCACTTGTTAAACATCCGGATATTAAAGGAGTAGGTTTTACAGGAAGTATCAATGGTGGTAGAGCTTTATTTAATTTGGCGTCACAGCGATCAGAACCTATTCCTGTTTTTGCCGAAATGGGAAGTATTAATCCTGTGGTTATTCTTCCTGAAGCATTAAAAAACCAAAGAAGTTATTGGGCTAAACAATATGCAAGTTCTATTACTTTAGGTACGGGGCAATTTTGTACTAACCCAGGTTTAATTCTAGGTATTGAAAGTGATGAATTAACTCAATTCATAAATCAATTAGGAGATGAAGTTCTTAACATAAATCCTAGTTGTATGTTACATCATTCTTTTAAAACTAGTTTTGTTGAAGGTAGGGATACTGTAAAAAAGCAAAATGGAGTAGCTGTAGTTGCCGAATTTAATGATGAAATTAAACCTAACTATGCCCCGCAAACGATTTTAACTGTGACAGGGAAAGTCTTTTTGGAAAATAAATCATTAAGCCATGAAGTTTTCGGGCCTTTTTCTATAGTTGTTAGATGTAAAAACTTAGAAGAACTTAAACTTGTCATTGAAAATTTAGAAGGTCAATTAACAGGAACGATTATAGGTGATGAAAATGAAATTGTTAATTATAAAGAAATCGTTCAGGTTTTACAAAATAGAGTAGGGAGACTAATTTTTAATGGTGTGCCTACAGGGGTAGAAGTATGTCCTTCAATGTTACACGGAGGACCTTATCCCGCCTCATCAGATTCTAGATTTACTGCGGTAGGGATAGATTCCGTAAAAAGATGGGTGAGACCTGTAAGTTATCAAAACTGGCCTGAAGAATTGCTTCCAGCTGAATTAAAAAGTGAAAATCCATTAAATATTTTCAGGACTATTAACAATCATAAATCTAATTTACCTTTAAGTCAATGGCTAGAAAAACATTCTTTTGTGTAGATGCTCATACATGTGGAAATCCTGTAAGAGTTGTTGCAGGTGGCGGGCCTGACTTAAAAGGTTCAAATATGAGCGAAAAAAGACAGCACTTTTTGAAAGAATATGATTGGATAAGAAAAGGTCTAATGTTTGAACCTCGTGGTCATGATATGATGAGTGGAAGTATTTTGTATCCACCTTCAAACCCAGAAAATGATTTTGGAATACTTTTTATTGAAACTTCTGGTTGTTTACCTATGTGTGGTCATGGTACAATAGGTACCATTACTATAGCTGTTGAAGAAGGGCTTGTGACTCCCAAAGTACCTGGGAAAATAAAAATGGAAGCTCCAGCGGGATTAGTTCAAATTGAATATCAACAAACAGGTAAAAAAGTTGATTGGGTAAAACTTACTAATGTTAAATCATATTTAGCAGCTGAAGGCTTAACTATAGATTGTCCAGAATTAGGTGAAATTACATTTGATGTAGCATATGGCGGAAATTATTATGCTATAGTTGACCCACAAAATAATTTTTCTGGAGTTCAAGATTTTACCGCCAGTAAACTAATTCAATACAGTCAGATTGTTCGTCAAAGGATTAATGAGAAATATCCTAATATGTTTATTCATCCTGAAAATGAAACGATAAGAGATGTTAGTCATATGTTATGGACTGGAACTCCTTTGAATAATTCATCATCGGGTCGTAATGCTGTATTTTACGGAGATAAAGCTATAGATAGATCTCCTTGTGGTACTGGAACATCTGCTAGATTAGCACAACTACACGCTAAAGGTAAGTTAAGTAAAGATGAAGAGTATATACACGAAAGTTATATAGGAAGTACGTTTATTGGAAAAGTTATTGAAGAAACATCAATAGGGGATATTCCTGCAATTATTCCTACAATACAAGGTTGGGCTAAGGTGTATGGTTATAATAATATAGTTGTTGATGATGAAGATGATCCATATGCGTTTGGTTTTCAAGTGATTTAGGTTCGTTTAAGATACAAGTTTATAATTCTTTGTTTTTGTCAGACCTACAAAGGAACTTTACTTTGTAGGTCTTTAATTGTTTTAAATTAGTAAAATGAAAAAAGTTAGTATTGTAGGAGGAGGGATAATAGGGTTGTCAACTGCTTATTTTCTTGCAAATGAAGGATACGAAATAGAAATTTTTGATGATACAGATTTAAGTGATGGTTGTTCGTATGGAAATGCTGGGATGATTGTGCCTTCACATGTAATTCCGTTAGCACAACCAGGAATGATTTCACAAGGGATTAGGTGGATGTTTGATAGTAAAAGTCCATTTTATGTAAAGCCAAGATTGGATTTTGATTTACTTAAATGGGGTTGGAAGTTTTATCAATCGGCTAACAAAGCGCATGTACAAAAATCAATGCCTGCCTTAAAAGACCTTGCCTTATTGAGTAAGGAACTTTATCAAGAGTTTGATAAAATAAGCAATTCTTTTTTTTATGAAGAAAAAGGTTTGTTAATGCTGTATCAAACAGACAAAACAGGATATGAGATTATACACGAGGGTGAATTAGCCCAAGAATTAGGACTAGAAGTTGATTTTTTATCTCGACAGGAGGTGCAAATTTTAGAAAATGGGACTAAAGTAAATGCAATTGGTGGAGTCCATTATAAATGTGATGCACATTTGTATCCTCAAAAATTTATGGCATTTTTAAAAGCCGAATTAATGGCTAATCCTAGAGTGAAAATTAGCAAAAACACAGAAGTTTTAGATTTTGTTATTGCGAATAATAAAGTAAAAAAAATAGTTACATCAAATGGGGAAGTCGTTACTGATGAAGTTGTTATTGCTTCTGGTGCATGGAGCCCTAAAATAGCAAAAAAGTTGGGTGCAAAAATTTCAATTTTACCAGGTAAAGGATATAGTTTTACCTTTTTTGATAAAATAGAAAAGCCAACTATACCGTCCATTTTGTGTGAAGGGAAAGTAGCTGTAACACCTATGTCAACTGCTATACGATTTGGTGGAACTATGGAGATAACAAATACAAAAGACAAGAATATTAATAGAAATAGATTGCAAGGAATAGTAGAAACAGTAAATTCGTTTTATCCTAATGCGAATATTTCCATTCCAGAGAATAAAGATGTATGGTTTGGTTTTAGACCTTGTACGCCTAGTGGTTTGCCAATAATCGCTAGAGATAAAAAATTAAGTAATGTGGTTTTAGCTACTGGTCATGCTATGATGGGATTGGGTTTAGCTCCAGGAACAGGTAAGATAGTTTCTGAAATTATATCAAATAAGGATTTGTCAATCAGTACAGAAATGTTTCAAATGTAAGTACAATTTTTATTTGAATTTATTATGTCTTCATTTTTTTAATTCATTAGTAGATTAACTGAGGGTTTAATGAAAATCCTCAGTTTTCGGATTGTTTTCACAGCATTCACGTTTAAAAATAACCATTCCCGATAGATAACTATCGGGCAATGTCGTCAAGTTAAGCGTTTCGTTTGTTTCATTTCGACGTGAGGAGACTCGAACGAAGTGAACAGGCGAAGCAAAACTCATAATCCTTTTAAAATCATCGATATAATAAATGATTTTGAACCAAAATTCCTTAACTTGATGACATTGAGCTATCGGGAGTGGTTATTTCTTCAAATTTTTTTAAATATTTTTAAAGCCGAATGCCCTGATTGTTTTTTGATAAAAGTTCGTTTTAGTTGTTTTTTTAATGGATGAAAATTGCATTCCAAGTGCCAGGATCACTAGGATGAGTGAATGTACCAGTGATAGTCATCCCAGAAATAGTTCCTGTATATACATACGTTGAGTTATTTGGGTTATTGCCCTCCCAGATATAAGTTACAACATTGCCTTCATTTGTCCAAGTACCATATGTGATAAAAAGACCAGCAGTACTTCCTAATTCATCAAATTTTGTTGTACCGTCAGAGAAAAAATTAACAACAGAATTTATTGTGTATTGATTTCTTGGGTAATAGGTAGCAAATTTCCAATTTGTGTTTTTTAGAGAAAGTGTGCTGAAACTTTGGTTATCACCATAATAAATTCCTGATTTAGTTTGAGCATATATTCTGAAATTATATTTTGTGTCCATTATTAGATTAGGAATGGTTACACTAAAATTATTATCTGTTAAACTAATAGTTTTATCATTAATTGTAGGATTGATATTAGTGCTCCAGCAAACTCCTTTGGCTAATATTTCTTCATTGTTCGGGATTATTTTTCCGCTTATTTTAATAGTAGTGAAGGTGGTTTCTGAGTTGCTTGAATTTGTTTCGTTGCTTATAGTTAAGGATGATTGGTTGTCAGTTTCAATCGTTTCGGTTTTTGAACATGCGATTAGTGTAAGAATCAAAGTTGCAACAATTAATTTTAATGTTTTCATATGTTTAATTTTATGTTGTTATATGAATTAGTATAGAAAAATTAAAAAGGTTGCTTGAATGAATAAAAAAAACCGCCTCAATGTGCAATGTTAGAGACGGTTTATTTATTTCTTACCTAATGAACTGTTATTTCCTGCTACTTTTTTGTAATCTAGAAGCAAAATAGATTGAAATTTAAAAAATTTCTTTTTTGAGCTTGGTAAGATAAATTTTGCGAGTAAAAAAATCAATATTATTGGTATATGCCTTAGATAGTAGTCAAAATTTGTTGATATAAGTAATATGTTGGATATTAAAAACATTTGTTTTTTATCTTTAGGTATAGGAAAAATAATTACTTATTATCTTCTGGAATATACATTTGTAAATTCATTTTGTTGTTCAAATACCTCTTTATTATGGGATTTAGAACCGAAATTTCCTCTGCTATTTTCGCAGTATCTTTATGTATTTTAAATTTAGCATCATATTTCTTTATGGAAGAAACCGTGAGATTATATAATTCTTCTTGAAGTTTTTCTGATTGTGAATATTCTTGTAAAAAATTATCCCCATATTTTTTAATCATTACTTCCTCTAATGAATCTTGAATGGTATAATGTGAATGCTTATAATACTCTCCAAAAGTGATGAATTTATCATCTAGTTTGTCAAGAAGCACAGTGAATGCCTTTAATGAATCTTCTTGAATTTTGACTTTAGAAAGTGCCTCTTTTCTAAATTCATCATTTGGTCTAGGTTTCTCACTACAAGAAACTAGAAGTAAAAAACTAAAAATTAAAATAGTATGTTTCATATGTTTAAAATTTATTTGTTCAAGGTAACATATGGTATCACCTTTTTAATCATTGGTGTTTGTTTGCAACAAACTCGTTGTCAGTGGTGATTTCATAAAAAATTTATTGCTTATTTTTTCATATACTCCCCACCGTATCCAAGATTACTGATAAAATCTATCCATATTTTATCTTTAAAAATAAATAATACATTATATGGATCATCTTTGTCATTTTTTTGAAAAAAATAATAATAATTTCCATTTTTTAACCAATAATAAGATTCTGTTATTGATTCAAAATGATATTCCTTATTTGATTTACCTAAATTAAAAATCAAATTATTCTTTAAATCGGTTTGATTTTTTAAATCTATTTGAATCATTCCTATTATATTATTATCTTTACTATAATGAATAATAATATTATTTATATTTTCTTTATCTGTTAACTTCTTATTTCTAAACAATAAAAAAGAATCCGACTTACTTTCAAATTTTTTATTGCCAAATAGTGTAAAAGCATCAGTTTCTTGATTATCTTTTAAGTTCAATTTTACGACCTTGAGAATATCATTTATATTTTCATTAAACTTAAGATTTATCAAATCATAATTGTTAAATTCAGCAATAGTTGTTTCTTTTTTATGATTCATCTCATTGCTTTTTTTTGATTGCGAATTACAAGATGTTAAAACTGAAGCTATTGTTAGGATTAAAATTATTTTTTTCATTTTATTTGATTTAGAAATACTATTTAGTGTTAGTAAATCGTACGATCCATTTCTCAATTCGATTAAAGTTGAAAAACACAAAAAGGAAGTAAGATATATGTATAGCTAGTAAAATAAATAAGATTTTAATACCTGGAATTTCCAAAAAATGCAAAAGTAAGACTACTAAAAAACCAAGTATCCCAGATAAAACAAATGCATAAGAAAGAACTTTAAAAAGTTTAAAATTAGAAAGTATTACCTTGAATGGCCTAAGTAACAAACCGATTAAAACTGCTAGTATGAAAAAAACAGGTGCACTAAAGCCTGCTACAAAAATCAAACTTTTACCATTGTCATAACAAAGGTCAGAGAGTATATCAGCTAGATTAGAACTTAATTCCATCGTATTTTTTTTCTTTTTCTGTTATTTCTAATAAAGGTTTTTGCTTGTAGAATAAAATTTTTGCGAAAATTAAAGTTGGAAATTCTTGAATCCCGATATTGTACATAGTTACAGATTCATTAAAATACTCTCTTCGGTCAGAAATAGCGTCCTCCATCTGAGAAACCCTTCCTTGCAAGAGCATAAAATTTTGATTAGCTTTTAAATCAGGATAGTTTTCTGATATTGAAAAAATACTTTTAATAGTTTTATCAATTTCATTGGATACTACAATTTTATCGGAACTAGTTGTTGCATTAAGAAAATTTGTTCTTAATTCTGTAAGTTTAATGATTACAGATTCTTCATACCTCATCGATTCCTTTACCACGTTGATCAAATTAGGTATCTCATCTGCTCTTTGTTTTAATATCACATCAATATTTGCAAAAGCTTTGTCAATATTGTGTTTAAGCATTATTAATTTATTATAGGAAGATATAGCTATCGAAATTAAAATTGCTCCAACAATTACTATTATAATAATTGAAATTATAGATGAGTTCATAAATTATTATTTTAACTGATTACTAATATAGTTGATAAATTCATTTGGTTTTATATACTCAATTTTGTCAAGTACGATTTTGTTTTCTTCTAATCGTATAGGAAGTAGTAATATCGTTACCATTGCTATAATAAAAAGAAGCGTAAACCTAAAAAAAGCATTTCGTAACGGCAGATTTGTATTGTAATTTTCTACTTTCCCTACCGGTGCTATCCCAAATACTTTTTTTATATTTTCATATTCAATAATAGGACTGGTGGCATTAAATCCCACTTTCCCAATAATCAGCATCTCGTCATTTTCTTTTAGCAAATATTGTGTATGAAGTTTATTGCCTATGTAGTAACTTTCATCTTCATCTAACCATATCAATTCCATTTTTTCAGGATTAACTTCTATTTTTCCAGTTTCATCTTGTATGAAGAAGTTTTTACAAATTTGCTCACTAAATATAGTGGTATAACTATCTTTTCCATCATCATCTTTTTTTACCTCTTGTATTTTATAGTAAAAACCTATACAAGGTTTGTCTCTTAGAGGAGAAACTAATCGTTCTTTACTTATCAATTTACCTTTTACTTCGGCTAAGCCAGTTGCTACCGAATGGATTTTTGAAGTAGGCAGAATAGATTGATATTTCAGGAAGTTATTTTTATTACTAGGAAGAAAAAAAGCTAAAACTATAAATCCTATAATCACCAAAAACATATAGGGTCCTAAAAGCCCCATTAATGGAAATATTGAGAAGAATAAAAGAGAAGCTAAAGCTTTTTTCCAAAACGGTATAGTCTTTTTATTTATACCATAGTAGGCATAAAATCGTTCTTGATCCTTGTTCTTTTCTATAGAACTAGTATAAGCTGATCTTATTATTCCTACAATAAAACAAATAATGGTTGTGATAAAAATAAGTACCATTATTAGCAAAGGACCTCCTTTATTAATTAACCAAGACAATCCCACTAACAAAGGGTTAAGGATAAAGAAAAAATACTTATGTAAATTGACTTCTATCAAACCTTGAACTACTATAGTTTGAAATAGTGCCAAAAAAAGGCTAGCCACCATAAGAAGTACTGCTCCTAAAATGGTCACCTCGTTATTTAAAATCTGAGTAATTATTTCAAGCATTGCAAACTATTAAATTATCTCAAATTCTGTTTTTCCTTGTGGTAAATAAAAATTCACTAAGAGTATAAGTTCTTCCTCTGTTTTTTTATTTTCTAAGAAGAGGGCTGACATCCCATCGAATCTTTTTAAACAAGCTAGCTTATCATTTCCTGAAATTTCTAATACTAAATTTTGAGGAAGTGGTTGTATCTCAAATCCGTTTTTTATATCATATAATATTTCGTTGATTCTTTTTGTTGATTCCTTTTCTCCCAAATACATTGCAGTTGCAATATTTTGCTCTCGTTTTTGATAAGCTTTTATGAAATCCTGATAATTTCCTGATTTTATTGAATGTATTATTTTATTATATTCTACAATAAGCTTTTCCTTTAAATCTTTGAAGTCTTTTAATTTTTGTCCATTTTGCCAAGCATTAATTTTATAGGGAACTTTGGCCTCAAATGTGCTTTTTTGAAAGGTATACGGTACTCCTTTTTTGACAGGTAATGTTTCGAAATTTTCAAATTGATTAACAAATTTAAAATCTCCATTACTAACGTCAAAAGCAACTACTTTACATCTTACACTCGCTTCCGGATGCAACACTTTTTTCCCTTTCAGTGGAAAAACTCTTACCTCTATTTTTTGCAAACCACTTTCTAAAATACCTTGATTAAGTGGGATATTAGTTGAGGTCTGACCATCTACATTTAATGAAAAAACTTCCACATCATTAACTCTAATCTGAAAATAGCACATAAAAGCGCTAAAATCTGCCATATAATATGTTTTCATCATAAAATTATTGTAAATAAAGCATTTTAATCTGATCAAAAAGTTTGTTCGTTTTCGGATCATTTGAATTTTCAATTCTTATATCGTCTTTTGCAATAATCAGTTCGAATCCCTTAAAATTTTCAGTTTGCTTATCTATAATTAAAAAAATATGTTTCTTTTCTTTTTTATCATACCATACTTTAGCATCATCATTCGAATCAATCTTCTTGTATAGTGGTTGACCATATAAATTGCTTATTGCCTTGATAATTTCGTTGCTCTCTTTGTCTTTAACCAAATTTAATCTTAAACCTAAAAAATTGTTATTTTTAAAGTTATCCACATATAAGTATATGTTACTATAATCTGACATTACATTATTAGGATATCTATATTTTGAGAGTTGTACACCAAAAATTTTAAATTTATCCAGTTCGTCAGTAAAGTATGAATTAAAACCATAAATTGGGTCCGCATCTTGTCTTAATCCTACACCGATTTGTGCAATATTTTGATTAATTTTTAACTCATCAAGTTTTATTTGATTTTGTCTGCAAGAAATTAGTGTTACTAAAATCATTAATTTTAAAATTGTTTTCATTCTTAATTCGATATTAATTTAATATTAGCATCAAAGCCAGTTAGTGTTTCTAGTTCTTTTATAATATCAAAAGGAGGCAATACACCCTCATATTTTCCTTGTGCTATAGTATGTTCTGTATCATTTGAAACATCAGAAGATAGTTTCCCTTTTTTAAGTTTTAATGCTAAACCTGCACTTACTTTTATTATATACTCTGCATCCATACCATCAAAACCTAATATTGGTCTTAAGTACAAACCTTTATCATCATATTTTAATGATTGACCAAATGTAATTGAAGCTTTGGATTTAGCCGAAGCCTCAAAGTATGCTCTAATTTTGATAATTACAACTGTCACTTCTCCTAAAATTTTCACTCCTACTTTCAACTCTACAGCTAACTTAGCTTCTGATTTTATATCTAATTTACTATCACTTGGTTTTAAAGCAGTGTTAAATTGAAGGTTACTATTGATATTCATCGTTCCAGTTATTACTAAATCCATATAGATATCAACATTATATTTAGCATTCATATCTTTTTCACCTACATTTAAACCTTCTTTTAGTGAATCTTTTATTTTTTGATATAATTTTAAAACACCAGGTGCTGCTGCACCTCCACTGACTAATCCTGCGGCTGTATAAACTATAGTTCCTAACAAATCTATCGTAACTTCTAATCCTATCAAAGGATTCGCACCTAAGCCTAATTTTACATCAGTACCTAAAGTCTTTTGTTTTGTCTGGTCTTCTACTTTTTTTAACAACCAGTTAGCTGTAAATTCTAAATTTGGAGGCTTAACTGCAAATGTGGCTGGAATACCAGACGAAACGGCACTTACTTTTCCTTTGGTTTTACTAGTTATTCCTTCTGAAAGATTACCAATGGAAGAAAAAACATCATAAAGTTTTTTAAATTTATCCTCATACTTTAATTTTAATTCTTTTATAATCTCATCATTATTCCATTTCGCTTTTAAACTAAAATTAATCGATGCTTCTTTTTGTTTCCATCGTTTTTCAGCTCCAATCTTCCCTGATTTTTTTTGAAATTCCTTATGTTGACTTTCTGAAGCGTTCATCCATTTTACGCTTAAATCATTTGTTAGATTCAAAGAGAATTTTAAGTCCCATTTAATATCTGGAAAAGCCTTTAGTAGAATTATGTTATTTTCATTACTCGAAAAATACCTGCAAGAGTTAATGAATACAAAATATTTATTAGTTGATTCTCCTTTTTTAAGAATATTATAACTTGGCCATATATAATTCAATGGCGCTGGATTCCACGCTTCCAAAGTTGAATGCACAGGAATTTGCATTTTGTCCCCATTTTGAACTTTAGCAGCGGGATAGGCAGGGGAGGTAACTTTTATTTTTTTAGTATGCTTGTCTTTGGTTTTAAAACAGGATTTAGTTTCAAAACCTTTTACTTCCAGTAATATGTTTTTATCTGAGCTTGGCGCAATGGTTTCATAAACTATGGTTTGTGCATTATGCCCTTCAAATGTAAACGACACATCTACACGACGGTTGTTGATGTATTCTTTTTCGTCTTTGTATTTTATGTTATCTCGTCCTTGTTTGTCATCGGTAGCGTTTACTTCGCCTTTGCCTAACGATAAAATTCTATCGGCTTTTAAACCTCCGTCTAAAAAAAACTTTTTAACCGCATCACTACGACGTTGCGACAAACCATTGTTGTAATTTTGTTTGCCTATTACACAGGCATATCCCTCTAATCGGATTCCTGAGTGGGGATGCTCTAACAAGAAGTTTAGTACATTCTGTAAGGCTTGCTTGCTTTTTTCATCTACTACATCTACATCAAACTTAAAATAGATAGACGTAGTTACTTTTTCTGTAGTCCCTTTAGCACTTTTAAGTCCTTTTCCATTATCAAAAACTTTTACCGTACTGTTAGTTGCTTTGCCATCTTTGGTTTCTGTTTCTGTAATAGAAATTTCTTCAAACTTACAAGGCTCGTGTCGGTTGAGTTTAACTGTGGTTTCTCCTATTTTAAGAACCGTGGTATTACTTGGTTTTTCTATGTTTGTACTAGAAACCTCTTTTTTAATTTTTAGATATTCGGCGTGGTCTTCTTCTTGTTTGCTATTTAAAATATACTGTCCTTTGGCATTTTTTATTTTAACATAAAATTCCTCTACCTCTTGTATATTGCTAACTGCTCCCATCCATAAGGTGGTGTTGGGGATTTTTAACGCGACTCTTCCGTCTTCTACTTCCACTAGAACGATTTTCCGAATTAGGGTGTCGCTTAATAGGGTAACCGAGTTGTACACCTCAACTGTAAGTTTTTCACCATTTAATCCTTCGGTTTCTAAATACAAATAGATGGTATCGCCATATTTTATAGGTGTGCCATTAGCAATATTTGCTCCTTTAGGTGATTTCCGCCATTCAGATTTGGTTATTTTTTGAGGACAATAGCCTCTAAAACCTAGTATCGCTGAAGTCGAATTATTAACTCCTTCTAGACTTACTCTGGTATAATAGGTATAGCTACCACAAAGTGATTTAGGTAAGGTAATATTAAACACATCTCCTTTGCCTTTCATTTGCTTAATAACACTCTTGCCGTCTTTTTCTATTTGAATCAACATTTTCTGAGGGTTAACTGCTTATTTTTGAAGCTAAAAGATGATTTTTTTTTCAATGCTTTTTCTTCTCGTTGTTGTTGTTTCTCCATAAAATAATTTACAATCAATCATATACTTCGAACTCTGTTTTACCTTTTGGTAAAATTAATCGGGGTTGTATTACATTTATTATATAACAATTTAAGGTTTTATAAACGCAAAATCCCCAGTAGACAAATTTTTAATCATTCTTTCATTTTCTTTTTTTATTACATAAAAATATCCAACATAATGTGGTTCTTTATCAGCAACTTTTAAACTGTTAGGACTAACTTCAATTTTTAGTGTATTACTTTCATTATTATAAATAGTAGAAAATTTTATTATTCTATCATTTGCTTGCCATTCATAGATATAGAACTTATTATTTCCGAATTCTGCTTCTTCCTTAACATACTTACCATACGTCTCTGAAAGTTTTTCAATGAAACTGTTGATTTGTGTATTCGTGATTTCACTTGTCACGGCACTCATAACATAAATTTCATTTTTTAGAGTTGTTGCAATATTGATTTTAGAAAAAACTTGTTTGTCATAAGTAGCCAAAGTATCGATACTAGTTGATGAATTTTGACGATATTCTATACCTATAGCTTTTTTATTATCACCAAATTCATCCAAAAAAGTTGTGTCTTTTTCTATTATATTTTTTCTAAATTTTGATTTTATCTCATAGACACCTATGTATTCTTTACTGATATTTTTATTAGGTAGCAATAAGTCTATTTTTGTGGTAAAATCAAACCCTTCCAAGTCTAATGGTTTTTCTCCGATAGGTTCTATTTTGCCTTTACAAGAAATTACTAGTAGATTTAAAAAGATTATCAAAAGTTTGCTTTTAGTTTTCATTTTATTGATTTTTTTACTTGGTGATTCCAAAATTCTTTTTAAAGTATAAGTCATTGCTCTCAAAGGTGAAACTGAAATTTTTGCATTTAAAATTCTTTCATCATTTAATGAAGCTTCTATTAACTTATTTATGACATCATAATATTTAAGTTTAATAATCTGATTTTGCTTTGCTTTTTTATAAGTTTGACAATCTACTTGTATTTTCTTCTTTAGCCTGTATTCTGAGTTAATTAAAATTATCTCATAATAATAACTACTATCAATAAATGTGTTGTCAGTTGTATTACTTATTGTTTTTTTATCTATAATTGTAAAATCGCAAGTGATTTTTAAAGGGTAATCCACTTTAATAAATTTAACTATGAGAATAATTAAAAATAACGTCAATAATAAAAATAAAACAGTAATTAGTAACAATGTGTTCTCACAAGCGAAATTTTCAGAAAGAATAGACTTATAGGTTATTTGAAAGAAATATAAAATTATAAAGGCTGGTAAAATAAAAATAAAAGATAGCTTAATGAAAATGAAAATGAAAAATAAAGGAATCTCTTTATATATTGTTTCCCTTAAACTAGTAACATCTTCTAATGTAAGTTTTTCAATTATCATCTTTTATTAAAACACTTCTAGTTCAGATTTCTCCTTTGGAAGGAAAAATAAATAATTAAATGCTCCTTCGCCATCACCTTTGCCTTTCATTTGCTTAATAACACTCTTGCCATCTTTTTCTATCCAATGCCAAATTCTGTTGTTTTTCTTGTCTAGTCTCACTCGTCTCGGGTTGCCATTCCACAATTTTGATATCTATTTTTTCATTTGCAGGAATCGTAATAACACTAGCACTTGACATTTTAGGGTAGTAATTCCTTAATAAACGATTTTCTGTTTTTTTAATGTATAATTAAATTGTAATTGATATTTTTTTTAATTTAATTAGGTCTTCTTAAGTCTTCACTATCAATGTTTTTATCTGGAATCTCACTAAATAATGTGAAGTCTTCTACTAATTCTAAAACTTCGGAATATTTAGTTGATTTTTGAATTTTCTTAATTAATTTTTTAGTAAGAAAATATACCAAAGGGGTTAAAATTAGAGCAATTATTAATGACCAACACATAGACAAAAATGATGATGGCATTTGATTCGTGCACATCATAAATAAATCAGAAAAAGTAGCTAAATCATAAGCCCCCAGAATTGAAAGCAGAAAAAGTAGAAAGGAATAAATAGCGTTTTCAATCCACCCTTTTTGAGTATTACCATAAGTGTATATAACTATAAAAGCAGATGCAAAACCAGTGATTGTTGTAAATATAAGTTTAGTAATACTTAAAAAGATGTAACCAAACCAATCAAATTTTAGAGGACTATTTACTCCTATTAAATTGCCAGCTTCATAATAATCTTCTATATTGATTCTGTATAATGTAAAAACAAA
>JASGCW010000217.1 GCA_030053945.1 Limnohabitans sp. | reverse complement strand
CTATTGGTCATTTGACCATATATAAGGTTTGGATTCAAACCAGCTTCTTTAAATCTTTGCATTTGTTGACTTGGACTATTATATGCATTTTGCGTATTCCAATCTGCTAAAGCATCTGCTCTTTGTCTATCATACATCTGCATATTAAATGCTTGTTGTTTTTGGTTTAACCTATTTGTGTTATACATGTTTAATAGGTTACTTGCTAGTTGAGTTCCGCCTGTTAATGCGGCTGCTCCTAATGCTACTGGGATAGGCATGTTTTTAGTTTTTTAGTTTTTTAATTTGTCACTTCGCCCTTGTTTTTTATGTGTCGCTTATTTGCTCCGCTACGCTTTGCCTTTTTGCTTCACATTGTAAATATAGGGCTTTGGTGTCAATTAGCACTAATATATCAAGGGTATTAGTGCTAATTTTTTGTTAAAACGTTGTTTTAACGTTACTACGCGGGGCTTTGCCCCTTGTTTGTGGTGACACAAAGGACGATTAAAAATCATCCTTTGGCTCACCACTGATCGATTCAACTTCGTTGACTCTTTCATTATCTTTATTTTCGTCGATTTTATCGACTTTTGTATATCTGTTTTTTATGTCTTTTATCTCATTTGTATATAAATGAGCTAATTCTTGCCTTTCAGCTAAATCTAAACGTCTCCAATCTGGAAGATCGTTTTCTTCTCCATCATAAATAGGTGTTTTTATTCCATCAATAGGTAAACCTCTTGAATGTCTGTCTAATATTGTTCTTATTGACATTGTTTGATCTGGAATTGTCATACTTGGTAATGTATTAAATTCATAATTTTTTGCAAATGTATTTGCATTCATTGAATGTTTTATCATAATATATTGTTTTTTTCAGCTTTTTTATACATTTTGTTAAAAGCTTGTATATGTCTTTCCACAAGTATTTGTGGATAACTTTCGCCTAATTCGTTAATAAGTTTATTTAATTCTTCTTCTGCCTTATCTTTATTATAATTACTAATACGTATTTTTTCAAAATCTGTATAAATTTTGTCTTTGTAATATCTTGGCATAGCTATTTTCTTATTACCTTTTATATTACAATACATTCTTTCCTCTATACTATTTTTGTGCCATTTTATCATTTTTTCTGTAAGATAATTACTACCTAAACCTTTTGACATTAGACTGAATTCTTTTTGTCTATCATCATTATGATGCATTGGAATTTTACCTTTTTTAGACATATATTTTAATGTATATCCTATACTTGCTTCATTTACATCGCCAATGTAAATCTGTCCTAAAGGCCTCCGATCTAATGTCCAAGCTTGTTCTACTTTTTCTTTATCTGCGTTAAATATTATTAAATGATAGTGAGGACGCATTCGCTTTGTGCCATATTCTCCACAAACATAATATTTTAGTTTCTGATTACTTAACTTTCTTAGACGTTTCATAAATTTTTGTACGTCTGCTTTATCTAGATTCATAAAGCCGTTTTTAGTTATTGGTACTGTTTCTGTGTTATATGTTAATGTTACAAATAAAGCACTTAGCGAACGCTCTCCCTCTTTTACTAAACGAAAACTCCAACTACTTGTTCTTCTTTTCTTACATGGGGGACACTTTGAACATGGTACAGGTATATATTCCGATGTAAATTTATCTTTAACATAAAATGGTGTAATACATTTAGTTGACATATTAGAATGTAGGTGTTCCGTATTTAGGCATTGGTCTAACTGCCTTAATTTTGTTTAAAACATGGCAATATAATTTTTGTGCGTCTGGATCTTCTACTGCAAAAATACGACTTGTATCATCGGATGTACATGTAATAAATTCTTCGTTTAATGCAGGTTCATTTGCAAATATTCTGCCCAAATGCCAATAATCTAATGTATTTCGAAAATCTCCAGCTACTCTTGAAGGCATATATTTATATTCTGCATATCGTGGTACATAACCAAATGTATCTTGATTATTTGCTGTATATGCATATAATTCTTGTAATTGAACTTCTTGTTCTCCAATATGTGCAAAACTTGGCCAAAAATAATCCAAAGAATCATTTTTTAAAAATGTTCTTGGAATTCCTTGTTGATATGCTGTTTTTGGCATGACTGACATAATTCCTATAATATAACCATGTTCTTCACAATAATAACTTCCTGTTCTACCTGATGATACTGAAATACCATGTCCGGCCATATTTCCTTGTGGAGTTGAATCTGATTGTCCGGTTTGTAATACTTCTGATACTACTACTGGTGATTTTACTCCGGTAATATATTCTGGTCTTTGTAATCTTGCATCTGATGATTTTACTCCAAAATGAGCTAAAATGTTTTCAATATAACGTGTACCACCTCTTGCATTTTTTTCTAACCACTCTTGTAATCTAAATGCTCTACGTAATTCATTTATTGTTGTTGGTTCTACTTGTAAACCTGTTGTTTTTGCAAAAATGTCCGTTGTTGCATTATTTGCCGATATTGATAAATCTACATTTATTGGTGTTCCTGTTAATGTTGTTGCAGTATTTGGTTGAATGTGAATATCAGCATCATCTTGAATAGAACCTAAAGGTATATCTACTGCTGGGCCTTTTTGAGCAAAAGGTAATGATGCAGTAAAATAATCATGTTCCCAAGCTCTTTTACGTAATGTAGTAAGTTCCCTAAATCTTGCCCATGATGTATAATTATCACCGTCATTTAATTTATAATTGACCGGAACTACTAAATTTTGATCTCTATAATACTCATTGTAAATAGATTGATAAGCTGCAAATGGAAATGCAGTTAATTGTGTATTTGTAGAACTATTTGGTGGAGGTGGAACTCCTAAATAATCCATAGTTTGACGGCAAGTACCGTTATTGGCTGCATATCGTGCTTCAAATTCTTCTGAACTTAAATATGGCCTAACTAATCCGCTGTTTGCGTCTGTTATATACTTTTCCCAATTATCCCATAATATACGATTGGGTACAAAGAAATAATGCATTGTAACATCCATTCTATGCATAACGGGTGCTGTCAATGGTGCAAATCTAATCATGCTTTCACATGATAAATCAAATTTGTCCCCAGGTACACACTCTAATGTTAAAATTGGAGTTAAATCTCCCATATTAGCTGATAACTTTACATCATGTGTTAAATCAAACACATTTTTTTGAGGTTTGGTCATTTTGACCGAGTTAAATAGGTTTTTAGCCATTTTTGTGTTTTTTTATTGTTTATAATCTAATACCTCCACGACTTACATAATATGTACGTGATACTTTACGATAGCCACCTTTTTTACGTCCGTAGCTACGACGTCCCTTAAATCTTTTTCTCATAAGATTGTTTTTTAATTGTTTTTAATTTGAATACCAATTCTGAATTTCTCACTTCGTTCTAATAACTTTAGGGCATTTTCTAATGTTTGGTTTCTAATGATTGGATACCCATTGTAAAAGATACAGTAGATTTTGATTTCCATAATTTAGTTTTTTTATTTGTTTAATAATGATCCGATACCGATTTTAATTAAATCTCCAAATAGATTACTATTTATACCCATATTTGTTTGTAAATTATTTTGATACTTTTTAAAGGTATTTTCTAAATTTTGACCTTCTAATTTTGCGTTTATTAACGCTTCTGTTGCTTTTGTTAAAGCTATTTGTTGAGGTGTTGATAAATTTTGCCACATACGTGTTTGTGCCATACTTTGTATGTCTTGTCTTAACTTATCCCTAGTTAATGGATTAAGTTCTCTTTTATTATCAATTTCTTGAATCAATGCTTGTACCTGTTTTCCCTTTAAAATACTTGACTGCATTTTTTCTTCTAATAAATATGGACTTTGGTCTGTTATATTCTCATTTTCCAATTGTTTACCAATAGCTTGTTGTTTTATTAATTCTGTTGAAGCTTCTTGTTGTTTTATTTGC
>JASGCW010000216.1 GCA_030053945.1 Limnohabitans sp. | reverse complement strand
AAACTATCAATCTACATAGGACTGATAAGTACAATAATTTTCTTATTGATAATTTCAGCACAATTTGTAGCATTTTCAAAACTACTTATTCCTTATTTTCCATCAATTAACCCAACCTTACTTATCTTAATTCCATCAATCATAATTTTATTGTATGTTTTCCTTGGTGGATTTTCAGCAGTAACCAATACCGATGTTTTGCAAATGTTTTTTATCTTCATTTTTCTTTTAGTTCCTGTTGGATATTTTATCATAACAAACAAATTTGACTATCAACCAACAGCAAGTAGTCCTAATCTGTTTTCACCTATGCCGACAGAACTTATGATTTTGTTGAGCATTTCATTATTGTTTGTACCAACTTCACAAGACATAAATATTAGAGCAAAATCAGCAAAGACAGACAGACAAGCAAGAATTGGTTTAATAGTAGGAGCAATTTATTATTCAGTAATTGTAATTTCTTGTAGCTATATAGGTATAACATTAGCCCAGCAAGGAGTTAAAATGGAAGACACGGAACAAGCCTTTCCGATGTTTTTCAAACACTTTTTTCCTACAATTGGAATATTTTCAATTTTAGCAGGAATGGCAGCAATTTGGTCAACACTTGATACTTATTTAGTAAATGGGATTGCATCAGTAGCACAAGACTTACTGAAAAAAGCATCATTTTTTGAGAAACTTGAAGAAAGAAAACTAATACTTATTTCAGGCTTTATTGTTTTTGTATTATCAATGTTAGCAGGTATTTATTTTAATCAAGTATTATCACTTATACTTACTGCACTTTTAATTTACATTTCAGTGATTATTCCTATTGCCTTTGCAAGATGGCAAAATATGAATGATAATACAATTTTAGTAATTTCTTTACTAACAGTATTTGGGATAGTAATTATAGAAATCCTAAAAATCAAAATAGACCCAAAAGCAATAATTTATCCTTTATTTGGAACAATATTTATGCTTATTGGCAAGTATGTAACTAAAACAAAAGCGAACTAATGAAAATATTTATAGGCACATCTTCTAGCTATCTAATTTACAAAAAAGTTAAGAATAAAACAGTAATTGATATTAATAGAACAAAGAATCAAGGCAAATTAAGCAAAATAATAAAAATTTTAAAAGCTCAAAATCACGATGTGTTTCCTTGGTGGGACGAAGGTACCCTTAATGGTGGTGAAATATTAATTGATAATTTAATACAGGTTGCCAATAAATGCGATGCAGGAATTTTCATTTTAAGGAAAGATGATATACTTGTAAATAATAAAGATGGACATGAAATTGGAGTACCAAGAGATAATGTGTTAATAGAGTGTGGAATGTATTTAGGTTTAAAAGGTAAAGAAAGAACACTTGTGATAAAAGATGGTGATTATCATACTATAAAAATAGCAAGTGATTTAGGTGGTGTCTTACTTAAAGATATTGATGATACTGATTTAGAGTCAAGTTTGATTAAATTTTTTGATAATAAAAAATTAAATATTGAGAGCAAAAAAACAAAATTCTATTTAAGCAACACAAATACTGATAATATTTTAAACCAAGAATTTAAAAAATGGAGTTCTAAAGCACTTTATATTGGTTCTAAAAGTGCAAGACTATGGGAAGCATTTGAAAATGAAAAAGATAGCGAAAAAACTTTATTAGACAAAGAAGAAGTAAAGGAGTTTGTAGAAAAAATTGACAAATCAACAAATATAACAATAGATTACACCAAAATTAATAATGTAATTTCCTTAGGTCCTGGCTGTGGAAAATTTGACAATGAAATAGTTTCTAAAGTATTTAGCAAAAACAATTTATTAAAATACATTCCAATTGATATAAACCCATATTATGCCTATAAAGCAAGTAAGTATGTTAAAAAGAAAAGCCCAAATATAAAAATTCCATTTGCAATAATTGAGGATTTTGAGGAAAATAGCGAGTATGTAACAGATTTGTTAAAAAATAAAATTCACGATTTAAAGCAGTCTTGTTTGTTTTTAATGATAGGTGGCACTTTTTCTAATTTAGAAGGTGATGAAGAAAATGTAATCGTCAAAATAAAAAGTTGGATGGATGAAAATAGCTATTTAATAGTTGATGTTTTCATTAAACCAGAAGACTATACTTTTGCAAAAGATGATAAAAGGCAAGTTAAGGAACTAATGAAAAGTGAATTTTATAATGATTTCATAATTAATTCAATAGAAAAAAGACATGTAATTAACGATGAAGATTATTTAAAAAAGGTTAAAAACAATCTGTCTACTTATTTAATTGGAGATGAAAAAAGCAAAGTGAATACGTATACCAATGTGAATTTGACTTCAGTTGTAACTTATGACTTAAAAATAAATGATTCAAATAATAAGGAAATATTTGTTGTAAAAAGATATGATTTTAAACAGATTAAAAAGTTTTTAGAAGAGCATTTTTTAATTTTAGAATCATTTGATGGTTTAAATGAAGGTAAACAAACTCAGTTAAAAAATGGAGGGTTATATAAATCTGAGAGAGGTATATTTTTACTTCAAAAAAAATAGAATGGTACAAAATTTGAGTTCATTAAATAAACAATATAAAAATGGGTAATTTTCTTTGCATAGGTAAAGGTTCAAAAGTGTCATTAGCAAATGAGACTTTAAAAAACATAGAATTGATTGAAATTGGTAACAAAGTATTGAGTTACAATTTCAATTCTAAAACAACTGAAATCGTAACAGTTGAAAAAACAGCAAAATCGTATCATACAATAATTAACCGATTAACATTTTCAAATGGTTTGACAGTTGATTGTACGACTGACCACCCAATTTTCACAAAAAAGAGTGGTTGGAGTTCTGTGGATTTTAAACAAACATTTTTAAACTATAATGTTCAAGTTGGACAATTAGAAGAAGGTCAAGAGTGCTTAACTTTGATTGACAATAAACTTTCATTTGCGACACTAATTTCAATTGACACTTTGTTTGGCGACTTTGAAATGTACGACATTTCAGGTGGACAAAACCATTGTTTTTTTGCAAACGGAATTTTAGTTCACGATGAAAATTTGACAGAATTACATGAAGTAAACGGACAATTTTTAGCACATACCAAAGCGTAAATTAACAACGGAGAAAAAGAATGAACGCACAACATCATATTTGCAAAAGCGGGGGTTTCGTGCTACTATGAAAGTTTTGTGGTTGCACAAACATTCGTTCTTCGTATGAACATTTGTGCTTCTAATTCCCCACCTTCGCCAAGCGCCAAACCGTTAGCGATCATTGTAACAGACGACACCACTAAAACAGAACTATAAACAAACTAAATAAAATATGAGAAAAGTAATAGCAGCAATAAATATGACACTTGACGGTGTTTGCGACCACACTGTGGGCATAGTGGACGAAAATCTTCATCATCATTATTCAGACCTTGTAAATAATGCAGGAGTAATGCTATATGGTCGGACAACCTACCAACTAATGCAATTTTGGCAAACATTATTGACAAGTCCATCTGACCAAAAGTCAATGAACGACTTTGCATTTTCAATAGACAAAATTGAAAAAATCGTTTTTTCCAACACATTAAAAGACACAGGCTGGAACACAGCAAAAATTGCAAGTCGACCTCTTGAAGAAATGGTTTTGGAACTCAAGCAACAATCTGGACAAGACATTTTGATTGGTAGTCGCAGTTTAATCATTCAACTTTTAAACAACAATCTCTTAGACGAATTTCAAATTTGTATTCACCCAATGGTTGAAGGAAAAGGGTTAAAACTATTTGACAACATAACCGACAGAATTATTTTCAATCTCATTAAGACAAAATCTCTAAATTCAGGGGTGACAATATTTTACTATGAACCAATACAAGATAAAACAACGAACCGCTAACAGCAGTTTGGCAAAAGTGGCGGGTTCAGTGGTTAAATGAAGTTTTGTACTTCCAAGTTCAGTGCTGGCAGA
>JASGCW010000215.1 GCA_030053945.1 Limnohabitans sp. | reverse complement strand
CATGGTGTTGCTAAAAGGGATGAATTTTTAGTCAACCTATTTTAGGGCTTGGCATCCCGTAAAATGGCACATAACGCTAGGGGTTGGCGTTTTTGGGGCCTTCGAGTTCCGTCAGCCCGTAACCGAAGCTCAATGATTGCAATATTGCCGATGTTTTATTCATAAGCCAAATATATAACGTCAAGCCCAAACAAAAGCACAATAAAGAACAAAAGTTGAGGCTATATTCGTCAAGCCCCAATAACGCCAAACCTAATGTTGGGCGTAGACAAAATAGCATTGTCAAAAACCAAAAATTACATTGATTTTCTAAAGTGTCTGTATAAATTGTGCTAGTTGAGTATTCCAATAACAACCAACAAGTATTTTTTCAAACAGCATACCTTGTCCAAAGAACTTAGGTAAATTAGTTTCGGTATTTGTCCACGTGAAGTTGTAGAATTTGCTATTGTCAACCTGTACTATTTCAAGAGTAGCGTTGCCGTCTTCTTCATTCCATATCGAATTATATGTCCCTGCAAAACCGTTTAAGTCGCTACTCTTATTTGTAATCTGGCAGGTTTCAATTTGCGGTTGGTCTGTCCCATTATTTCTAAATGTAGATTTTAAGCGACCACTACCTTCATTGACAAAAACAAATGAACCAATAATTTTTCTCATGATTTTTTGTCGTTTTTAGGGTCTGTCAAAAAACATTTTTTGCTGCAATATTTATATCTATTTGAGACAACCCCAAATAGATTTAGGATGATTCTGAAGAAGCCAAAAATGGTTGGTGCCATTGTTACGACAGACTCATCCCGATATCTGTCCCCAGACCATTTACAAGTTCTAACTAAGTATGACATGATTTTAGGTTGGGTTTTAGTAAACAAACGAATTGTTTACGCCCAACGTTTTGCGGCTTTGCGAAGGTGGGGAATAGAAGCACAAATGTTCAAATTAGCACAAATGTTCAATAGAATTCCATCGCTCAAATATAGCACTGAAGCCCCACTTTTGCAAAACCGCTGTTGGCAGTAGTGCTTTTTGTTCGTCATTCAATTGATACAAATAAAAATCTTTCATTATCATTATTATATCCAAATTTTATATAAACTTCTCCGTCAGAATTTGTTGTCAAGCATTTTCTCTCTGCACTTGTTCCATTCTTTTTGTGAACCGTCCATCCACGACTTTTTGCTGAATATTTGGCATTTGCACTTGTGTCGCAAAAACGACCATCAGAAACAACTGTCAAACGAGGATTTACTAAATTTATAAAGTCTAAATAATACCCTGATTCCCTTCCGTGATGTGGGGCAAGTAAAATATCTGCATCTGATATTGCAGTTTTAAATCTATTGGATAAAAGTAATTCATCAAATGAACATTTTTCATTGTCGCCAGGTATTACTATTTTCATTTCGGCATATTCAATTACAGTTATTATACTATGATTATTGTAATTGTTGTGGTTACAACTTGATGGAGTAAATGTTTCAATTTTAACACCTCCCCAATTGTCTGGATTACTTGTGTTTTCAGTACTTTCGTCTTTTACTGGCGAACTATAACGATTGTTGATTTCACAATATTTTTCAAACTTTTTTTTATCTTTCTCTTGAACGCCATCCATTACTTCTTCATTTGTTATTTGCTTCGGTCTGTTCAAAACTTTGGGATTTAACAAATCGAAATTTAATATGTCGTCAATATGGTCTAAATGTGGATGAGAAATTATTACATAATCTAACCTTTGAACATTGTAATTGTTTTTTAAATGCTTTAAGGGGCTAAATTCTTGAATTTTTCCCGAATAATCTCCTGTTCCAAGGTCAACTACAATATGTCTATTGTTAGGTGTTTTGATATATGTTGAATGTCCGTGTTGAACATCCCAAAAAACTAATTCAACTTGTCTGCTCATAATTTATATTGATAAGAATTGTTCATAAAGAATTTTTGAGTAATAATTTCCAAATCTTCTGATAAGTGGTTTACTTAAAATAATTGGAATTAAATAAACGATAGCCAAAGAAATTCCAATGAATTTGAAGTTTTGTTGTTCTGTTGAAAGTCCGTAAATAAAAATGAAAAATGAAAATATCATTGCTATTAATGAACCACCAATTAAATTACGGAAAAATCCATATTCAATATTATGTTGAAGCAATAGTTTGTTGTCTCTTAAAGCGTTTCGTATTTGAGAAACTGCTGTTACAATTTGCTTTCTTGATTTTAATTCATCTGCTTGTTCTTCTGTTAAATTTTGTATTTTAATTTCAAATTTTGCATTTATTTTAGTTTGAATTTTCTCTTTGATTGTCTGTTCAAAAAAATTGTCTTTCCAAAGCAAATGGTTAGTTGTAGGCATTTTTAATTCGTCTTGAAAGTAAAACCTTTGAAAAATTTCTTTTGCTATTAATCTATTTAATTGTACCATTAGAAAAATTAATGCAGTAGATAATCCTAAATTTGTAATTAGAGGTAAGATATTAAATATTTCACTCAATTTGTCGTGATAAAATTTAGCGACTATTAAATTTAAGAAAATAAGTAATGGAATTGAGGTTAGTATAGTCGGGAAAAGTCGTCCTCTAATATAGTAATTTGATAAGTTCATTTTTGTCTGTTTCTTATTGTTTAGGGTGTCGCTCACAGCATTACTGCCAACGAACAGGGCTTGCAGCAGGTGGGGAAATTATGATTGTCCGCCCGGTACAAAAGCCCAATTAAAAATCTGAATTTGAAGATAACAATTAAAAGCTAAATTAATAATGTCAAGCCCGAACAAAAGTACAATAGAGAACAAAAAGCCGATGGTTATTCCGTCCGCCCCACTTGCTGCAAACCCCATGTTGTGTGCCGTTTTATTTGTCGGACAGCCTAAGTTCTGAAATTGGAAAAGTCACAATTGCAAAGTTTGCATAATCGCCATAACGACAAGTTGCATTGCCATTTTTGATTTCCCAAACTTCCATAATTCCATATACTTTGTCCTGCTCTGGGTCAATGTGTCGCACTCTACTTTGCTTTGTTATCATTAGTTAAAATTTTGATAGTGATGTTGTCTGCCGTTTTTATTCTTGGTCTTCTTTGTCAAACGTGTAAATTATTACGCCTCTTAAATCTTCGTCTTCTGTAAAAATGTTGTCATTTTTTTCATTTTCTTGAATGCTTAAAACATATTGAGGCGGTTTTTCTGTAATGAAAGTTTCAGGTGTCGTCAAATCCAATTCCTTTGTAATTGTTTCGTCTATAGGAAAGTTTTCTTTAACATAGTTGTCTATATTTTCAATATTGTCATTTCCGCCATACCCTGTGCAGCAAACTAAACAATGCCAAGGTTTTAAAAAAGGTTCTAAGTCTGTCAAATGATTACTTGCTTTGGCTCTAAGACTTTTAACACTGAATGCCGATGCTAACGAACAGCCCCATAAGTCTTTTGTTGCAGGAAATGTTCCACAAGTCCATTTAGTCAAATGTTTTTTATCGTCGGACTGAATGTAAAAGCAATACAGCGGAACTTTAGGTGCATTCTTTGTCAACGATTTTTGTAATAATTTGTCACATTGAAATACTTTTGTTTTTGCCGATTGATAATGAAGATGTTCAAACTCGTAACTTAAATTGTTTATTATTTTTGCTTGTATTCTAAACCCAATCCATTGAGATTTTGAATTTCTGAACCACCATTCCCAATCTGCTCCATTAATACCTTCTTCGTGTTTTGTAAACACTTTTGTTTTTACTTTTAAAGGATGATTTCTTTTTATTTCAAGCATATTTAAGTCTGTAAAAGTTTCTTCTTTCAATTGAAAGTTAACAGCCCTGCTTTGACTTATTTTGTCCCAAGTGTTTAATGATAGTCGTTTAAATGTGTTACAAATCATATTTTTTGTGTTATGATGATGTCGTGCAAAATGGCAGGCAACGCTAGGGCTTGGGGTTGTTGGGCTATTCCGAAGGTTCCCTCAACCCATAACC
>JASGCW010000076.1 GCA_030053945.1 Limnohabitans sp. | reverse complement strand
CATATAACTTAGTTTGGCACTCTGGAGCTAAATTTAGCAAAGCATTAAAATTATACAACAATAATGTGAGTATAAATCGTGCAATTTTAATACACGCTGGAAACACAGCTAGTGATACAGAAGGCTGTTTACTACCTGGAAAAACTAAGTCCACGGACTTTGTTGGACAGAGTAAAAAACTAGTGAAGGAAATTTACGATTTTGTTGAGGAAAAAGGAATTAAAGATGCAAAAATCATTATAACACAAGATTATGAAACTAATTAAAAAATTAATATTTTTATTTTGTATAAACATTGCTCTAGGCAATAATTTACAATCAAAAAAAAACATTGAAACTCTAAAAGATAGTTTTACTAAAAAGGAAGCTGCTAAGTTTATAAATCAATTTCCTGATAATTTCAATGAATTCAATGATTATTTTGGTTGGAATGCAATTAGTGACAAACCATCTGAATTGTATGACAATAGCACCGAGTATATTGATTATTGGTACGAATTAATTTCAGTAAAAAATGATAAAAAGTATGAAATAAAAGCAATAAATATTTGTCTAGACGGCAAATGGGATGCCGATGCAATCAACTATTATCAAGACAAGACACTAGAATTTATAAAGTCAAAAGAAAAATTTTATCTTATAAATAATTTAGATTCAAAAACTGCTAAATCTATTTTATTTTTCTTATTCGACTCTCCAACACCAGTTTATGACAAAGAATTTGCTAAAGGTTTAAATGCTGAAAAAAAATCTATTCTAGATTCTCTTTTTCAGAATAAATTTAAAAAAACAATTCTACCGCAAGATGATGCAATTTCAAAATATGAAAAAAATGGTTCCTATTTCATAAAAAACTTTGATATAAACAACGATGGTTTAACTGATAAAATTGTTTGTAGCAAACCTTATAATGGTAATGAATTATTAATATTTATAAATCAAAAAGGAAAATTCAATTTAGATATAAAAACAATCAATTTTTCTGAAGATGGTGGGAGTATTGTTGATGACATTTCGCTTACTAAAGGAGAAAAAAACACTTTGATAGTTAAAACAAAATTTCCTGATCGAGGATTATACGAATCTCAATTTTATTTATATAGAGAAGGAAATAATTGGACATTAAAGAAAACAATAATTAGAACAAAGAATAATGAAAAAAACAGTCCAATTTTAATCTGTGAATTAAAACAGAATTTGAATATAAGAGATAAAAATTTCGAGTCCAAGGTAAAATATCTACCAGAAAGCAACAAAGAAAGATTAAAAATTTGTCGAGAAGAATCCAACAATAATAGTCTTAACTTTAAAATTTATGACAAAGATGGTTACACAAATCTTCGCAAAGGAAAAAATTCACAATCAGAAATTATAGCTAAAATAAATACAGGTTCGAGTATAAAAGTTATTGACAATACTGGTGATTGGTGGTATGTACAGACAAAAGACAATAAGGAAGGTTATGTACACAAATCAAGAATTGTATCAAAATAATAAAAACGGCTCAACGCCGTTTTTTTAACTCCTATTAAAACCATTCATCAAAATGAAACGAATAATCTGGATAATTCTTAGTTCTGGTTTCTTGTTAGTAAGCTGTAAAAAAGAAAGCAACAAAAACGAAGATTCAGAAGCTATTGCAAAAAACTCAGAATTAAAAGCAGAACTACTAAACAAACAATTAAAAGCAGGCTACGGAGAAGAAAGAAGTGAAACCGATTTCAACAACTATACCTTTGAAGAAACTGATTTAACTATTTCAAACGAAATTTTAAATGACTATTTGAAAAAAAATGGCTTTATCCCAGTTGAAAACAATGTTTTTGCTGAAAAAATAAAAAATGTCTTTAACAGAACCCTGGATTACAACTCTGACAAAACAAATGTTATTCTGAATTTTAGCAATCCTTGCAATAGAGATTTAATCTTTAATAAAAATGAAGGAGATGAATTAAATGATTACTGCATTTATATTTCAAAAAATCAAAACTTTATATCAGAATTATTCTCAATACCTGAAATTCTTGATTATCAAAAAACATATCCTGAAAGTGCAAAGTTAGAGTCTTCTTTAGCAAGCGAATCAAATGGAATAAAAATATACAAATGGAGTGAAAAACAAAACTTAGCAAATTTAAGAGAGCAAAACCTTAAAAAAATACTAAATAGAAATAAATATTTATTTAACGACGACAACCAATCATTTGTTTGGTTACAAAAGAATGATAAATATTTTCTAGAATCTTTGGTAAAAACTTTTGGATATGTTAAAGATAGACAGCTGTTAGAGTTTGTCTTTACGAATCAAAAATTCATAAACAACCCAAATCTTGAAGATATTAGTCCATTACTATGGCATAAAACCTGTGATGAAAAATTAGTATTTCATAAAGAAACTCTAGATTTAATTAATGAAAAAAAGAATAAAACTGAATATTTCATTTTCTTAAACGATGAATATTTGAGGTTTATTGATAAAAGCGAATTACCTATTTCTCAAAAAGCAGAGATTATAGCAAATATTCTAAATTTTATCGCTTTAAACTCAGAAGAAAATAATCCATTTTCTAATATGGGCTTTTTTGCTGAAAACTTTGATGGAGGCAGAAAAACTGAAGGAAAATATTCAAAAGAATTTATAAAGCATAATTTTTATAATTTAAAAGACTTTAAAAAACAATGGAAAGATGCCAAAGTTGATGGAGACGGTGTAGCTTATCCAGGAAACATTGAATAATATGAAGACATTATTTTTACATATCTCTTTTTTCATAGTAATTATTTCAAACTATTCGTTTGAGTCAACTAATACTATTTTAAAACTTGAGCAAAAAGATTTTTACGCCAAAGGACAAGGAAAATATCCTGAAGCATCAGAGAGAGAATTGATATTCTCAGAACTTCAAAAATTTACAGCAGCTGAAATACGAATTATTAAAAATGAAATTTTCGCCAGACACGGATATATTTTTAAAAGTAAAGATTTAGCTACTTATTTTGGTAAACAAAAATGGTATAAACCTCTTTACAAAGATGTTACAAATAAATTAACTAAAATCGAAAGAAGAAATATTTCATTCATTATCGAAAATTTCGAATAAAATAAAATTTGTATTATTAATTCAAACATTCCTTGACAAACTAAATAGCATTTTTATAATCTTTATAAATTACATTACATTTATAAAAAAAATGAAAAACGTAATTATCACCCTCACCATATTCCTATCCTTTTGGAAATCGACGGCACAACTAGAATATCAAAACGACAAAGTATTAGGTGAGTTAGGAACTGGTTTAGTCCAACAAATAGATGCTAACAAAAAGAACCATTTTTATATTGATAAAGAATGTAAAATTGAAAGTACTAAACAAAAAACAATACCTTTACTAAACAAACCAGATTACAATATCAAGTTTTACATCTGTATTGAGCAAACAACCTCTTCCTATAAAATTTTAATAGCAAAAGGCAAATATGCCTATGTCAAAAAAACAAATAATTTCAAATATTATGACTGGAAAACTTTTCTAAAAGATGAAGTGATTCATGCAGAACCCAAAGAAGAATATATTAATTCCTATTTTGATAAAATTAATGGTAAGAAACTACATTTAGACAAATTATCTACAGATGATGAAACTGAAATAACCGAAGTTAATGGCGAATGGTTAAAAATTCACAACGCAACCATCAAAAGAAATTATTATATACGATGGAGAGACAAACAAAGATTGTTAGTCTATCTGAATTTATTAATGTGATAAAACGTAGAATTTAGAAAAATAAAAAGATGATACAGTAAAAACTTTGTGAAACTCTGTGTAACCTGAGTGATGGTGCTTCGACACTTCGAGAGCCACTTCGACAAGCTCAGTGTGACACTCAGTGTCCGTTCAGCAACCTTTGGAAGATGGTGCTTCGACAAGCTCAGCAACCACTGGAAGATGGGAGTTGGAAGATGGATGATGGTGATGGCAGTCCGAAACTTGATCCCAAAGCTTCGGGACTGAAACTATATAAATAGATAATAAAATTAAAAACTTTGTGAAACTCTGTGCTTAACTTTGTGTAACTCTGTGTAACCTGAGTGGTGAATGATGGAAGATGGGAGTTGGAAGATGGGAGTTGGGTGATGGATGATGGGTGAAGTCTCGAAACTTGAAACTTGATCCAGAAGCTTCGGGATTAATATCAAAAAAATTAAGTAATAGCTAAATAGTTACACAGGTATTGAAAAACCAATCAGGTGTAGCGAAGTAACCGAGTTTAAGAGCAGGTACTAATAAACAATTAAAAAGAAGAGCCGAAAAATATATTGATATAACAAGAGTGGAACTTCCTCAAGACGTTTGTCATTCACGCGTAAGGAAGAACCTATTGCATATCGCTGTATTTATCGCTAGTTTTGGCGAAACAAACTTGATTCAATGATTTTTAACGAGGACTCGCGTGTTAAGATACCTGCCCTACTCCATTTAATGCAACTGGGATATACTTATATTCCTAAAAATCAGCAGGACAGAGAAGAGTCGGCTAATATATTCAAATCAATTTTCTTGGAGAGTATAGGGAATATAAATCCTGAGGTATCTGCTGCTGAAATTGAACGCTACCTCAGTGAAATTATTTTTAAACTCGATAGCGATGATCTGGGTGAGGATTTTTATAAAGCGCTGACTGCCACTTCGGGGATTCGACTCATTGATTTCGAAAATTTTAACCGCAATAGTTTTCATATTACCACCGAGCTTGCTTGTTTGCATAACGACGAGGAGTTTCGACCAGATATAACAGTGCTTATCAACGGTATGCCTTTAGCGTTTATCGAAGTAAAAAAACCGCACAACAAACAAGGAGTTATTGCCGAAAGAACACGTATCAATACACGATTTAAAAACAAACACTTCCGTAAGTTTGCGAATATTACCCAACTGATGGTGTTCTCTAATAATATGCCGTATGAAGATGGAGTAATAGAACCTATCAATGGAGCGTTTTATGCTACTTCGGGATATTCTAACATACAGTTTAATTATTTTAGAGAAGACGAGGATTTTCCTGTGCAACAAAAATTGCTTTCGCTATCAGACGAACAGGAAAACAGTATTTTGAAAGACAATAATTTATTGGTTATTAAACACAGTCCCGAGTTTAAAACGAATAAAGACCCCCAATCGCCAACGCATAAAATCCTGACTTCATTATTTAGTAAAGAGCGTTTGCGTTTTATTCTTAACTATGCCATTGCTTATGTAAAAGGCGACTCAGGTAAGGAAAAACATATTATGCGTTACCCACAAATGTTTGCCACTATGGCGATTACAGCTAAACTGGACCAGGGGCATCGCAAAGGGATTATATGGCACACGCAAGGTTCTGGTAAAACCGCCTTGACGTACTTTAACGTAAAACATTTAACAGATTATTTCCAGAAAAGTAAAACCATCCCTAAATTTTACTTTATTGTAGATCGTATCGATTTATTAAACCAGTCGGTAACAGAGTTTAGTAACCGCGGACTTAAAGTAAATAAGGTCAATTCGAGGCAGGAATTTACTAAAGATTTGCAAGTCGTAGGAGCCTTGCATAATGATACTGGTAAAGCCGAAATCACAGTGGTCAATATTCAGAAGTTTACCGAAGACTCGAAGTTGGTCAAAGTACCAGATTATGATATAAATACCCAGCGCATTTATTTCCTTGACGAGGCACATCGTAGTTATAACCCTAAAGGGAATTATCTGGCAAACCTGATTAATTCTGACCGAAATGCGGTGATTATTGCCCTTACCGGTACGCCTTTACTAAAAGAAGTAGCAAAGGAATATGACTCAAAACTCCTTTTTGGTAACTATATCCATAAATATTATTACAACCGTTCTATTGCTGATGGTTATACCCTGCGCCTTATCCGTGAGGAAATTGCCAGTAGCTTTAAAATGGAAATGCAGGAAGTTATGGAGCAATTAAAAGTCTTGAAAGGCGAAATAAAAGCTTCGGAAATTTATGCACACGAAAAATTTGCTTCGGGATTATTACACTATATTACTTCCGATTTGATTCAGTTTAGAAACACGCAACAAGACGATTCGCTGGGTGGTATGGTGGTGTGTGATTCTTCGGCGCAAGCCAAAACCTTATTCAGATTATTTGAAGAAAAATACGGCCAACAGGAAACGGATGCCTCTAAATTACTTATCGCTGCCGAAGACCCTGAACCCTATGGTAAAAAGAAACCGAAACCGCTCACTGCCGCTTTGATCCTTCACGACGAAAACGATAAGGAAACCCGAAAGGAATTGATTAAAGCCTATAAAAAAGGGAACATCGATTTGTTGTTTGTGTATAATATGCTTCTCACAGGATTTGATGCCAAGCGATTAAAGAAATTGTATCTAGCAAGGGTGATCCAAGATCATAATTTATTGCAAACTCTTACCCGAGTCAATCGTCCGTATAAAGAGTATAAGTATGGTTATGTAGTTGATTTTGCCGATATTTCTAAAGCCTTTGATCGTACTAACCAGCTCTATTTTGCCGAATTGCAAGAACAACTAGGCGACGAAATGGAAATGTATTCGTATTTATTTAAATCTGAACAAGAAATTAAACAAGAAATTGAAGGCATTCAAGAAACCTTATTCCATTTTGATACGAGTAATAAGGAGCACTTTTCCAATCAAATAGGACAGATTACCGATAAAAACCAATTAATCCAACTTATTAAGGCGTTGCAAACCGCTAAGGAGTTGAAAAATAGTATCGCTCTTAATGGTTACGAAGGCTTTGGCGAAATACTCGATTTTCAGGTACTGGGGCAATTGTTACGGGTGGCACAAGCGCGTTTAGAGTCTATAAACCTTATGGAAAATGTAGGTCACAACACTAATAGTACTAAACTCCTGAACGTGGCGCTCGAAGATATTATTTTTCAGTTTATAAAAATAGGCGAAGAAGAACTTAAACTGGCTGATGAATACAAAGACCAGTTGCGTAAAACCCGTGAAGCACTCCAACAAAATTTTGATCCGCAAGATCCCGAGTTTGTTTCTTTAAAAGAAGAACTCGAACGTATTTTTAAAAAGAAAAACCTCTCGGAAATAAACAAGGACGATATGGCAGAAAACATGCTTTTGTTACGCCATATTTATGATGCGGCTAAAGAGCTGAATCGCAAAAACGCCTTGTTGAATGCCAAGTATGAAAATGACCAAAAATACTGCCGTTTGCACAAACGCTTATCGGAAAAAGGGATGCTAAATGCCAAAGAAATTCAACTACACCGTGCCTTGTCGCGGGTAAAGACCGAAATTGATGAAAAACTAGAAGGCCAAGAAGATATTTTAGAAAACGAAGCCTTATTTGAACGTTTACTTTTAAAATTAGTCTCACAAAAATTTGTTATCGATGAAAAAATAACCCTCGATGCGGCTACCAGACAAACCATTAGTACTTTAATAAGTAAAGAATATTTCCAAGTTTATAATTCCCAATAAAAAATGACCTACGATATAACTTATACCACAAAAACCAAAACGCTTATTGACAACCTCAAGAGTGTGTGCGCCAACTTTGGACTAGGGAACGATGGTAACGAATTTAAAATCATCACCCAGGTGTTTTTATATAAATTCTTGAATGATAAATTTCGCTATGAAGTAAAACGTATCAAGCCTGAATTTGCTGATGTAGCTGATTTTAGTCAAACCCTGAGCGAACTCTCAGAAGAAGAGTATGGTTTAATTATGGATTTGCTCGATGAAAATGTACCCAGACTCCAACCCTACCAACACATCTCGCATTTGTACAACACCCAAACAGCGGCTAATTTTGCCAAAACTTTTGATGATACCCTTCGTGATATTAGTATCCAAAATGCCAGTGTGTTTTCTATCAAATCTTTTTCTGGGGCAAAAGACAAACTTTTTGATGAATTAAGCCAATTTATTACCGATACTTCGCAACGTGACGATTTTTGTCGTGCTTTAATCAATAAATTATTCGAATTTAGTTTTGAAGAAAGTTTTGAAGACTATTTTGACCAAAAATATGATTTCTTTAAAGATATTTTTGAATACCTAATTAAGGATTATAACTCAGATTCTGGCGGAAAATATGCCGAATATTACACGCCTAATGCGGTAGCGCGTATCATTGCCGATGTACTGGTGACGAAATCTGTAAAAAATGTACGTTGTTATGATCCCTCAGTAGGATCAGGGTCCTTACTAATGTCATTAGCTCATAAAATAGGCGAAAAAAATTGTACGATTTACTCCGAAGATATTTCGCAAAAATCCAGTACGATGCTGCGATTAAATTTGGTTCTTAACAACCTCACGCACAGCATCCCTAATATTATTAAGACCAATACGATAAAGGAACCCTATTATTTAGATTCCTATAAGTTTGATTATATCGTATCGAACCCGCCGTTTAAGCTCGATTTTTCTGAATTTGTGACCGACTTGGAGACGGATCGTTTTAAAGAGCGTTTTTTTGCAGGTATTCCTAATGTGCCCAAAGCCAAAAAAGAATCGATGGCGATTTACCTGCTTTTTATCCAACACATTATGTACAGCCTTAGCGATACGGGCAAAGCCGCCATTGTACTCCCTACAGGATTTATCACAGCCCAAAGCGGTATCGAAAAAAAAATACGCGAACGCCTTATCGACAAAGGTTGGTTACGTGGAGTAATTAGTATGCCTAGTAATATATTTGCGAGTACAGGTACCAACGTATCTGTTTTATTTATAGATAAAAAGGCAAATAGTGAGCAAATCTTGCTGATGGATGCCAGCAAACTAGGAACCACGGTAAAAGAAGGCAAAAACCAGCGCACGGTACTCTCGCCCGAAGAAGAAGCCTTGATTGTAAAAACCTTTAATGAAGTAAAAGCCGTAGAAGACCTCTCGGTAGTTGTAACCAAAGAAGATATTATTGCCAAAAACCACTCCTTCTCGGCAGGGCAATACTTTGAAGTTAAAATTGAATATATCGATATTACGCCCGAAGACTTTGCTGCTAAAATGCAAGACTTTGAAACAAATTTGCAGGACTTATTTGCCGAAAGCAAACGCCTAGAAACGGAAATTCAGAATAATTTGAAAGGGTTGAGGTATGAGTAAATTAAAGGAGTATAAATTCTGTGATTTATATGAAATGAGTTCAGGTATTTCATCAAAACCTGAACAAGCTGGTCACGGTACTTTATTTGTTTCTTTTAAAACAGTCTTTAATAATTATTTCCTTCCTGAAGAATTGGAAGATTTAATGCATACTTCTGAAAAAGAGCAGGATTTATATTCTGTTTTAGAAGGGGATGTTTTTTTAACTAGAACAAGTGAAACACTTGATGAGTTGGGAATGAGTTCTGTGGCTTTTAAGGATTATCCAACAGCAACTTATAGCGGATTTTTAAAACGCCTAAGACCCATACAAAAAGACATTACTTACCATAAATTTATGGCGTTTTATTTGAGAAGCAAATTATTTAGGTCGTCTATGAATAATAATGCAATAATGACATTAAGAGCAAGTTTGAATGAGCAGATTTTCTCTTATCTGAAATTAGTGTTACCTCCGTATGATGAACAAAAAAAAATTGGAGATTTACTTTACAATCTCTATTTAAAAATAGAGTTAAACAACAAGATCAACGCCCAGCTAGAGGCGATGGCAAAAACCTTGTACGATTACTGGTTTGTCCAGTTTGATTTTCCTAGCCCGATGCCTGAGGTACTCGAAGGCAAAGGGGAAGATAACAATTCCTTCACTGGAAAACCCTATAAATCCTCAGGCGGTAAAATGGTGTGGAATGAAGAACTTAAAAGGGAAATTCCTGAGGGTTGGGAGGTTGGAACATTTGGAGATTATTGCAAATCAACGGGTGGTTTTGCATTCAAAGCAAGTTTGTGGTCTGATAAAGGTCTTAAAGTTGTTAAAATTAAAGATATCCAAGAAGATTATACAATTAATTTAAATGATTTATCATTAGCAAATATTACATCTGATAAAATTGATAAAAAATTTATGGCAGTACCTGGAAGTGTACTAATTGCAATGACAGGTGCTACTGTAGGTAAATTTGCTATAGTTCCTTATACAAATGAAGGACTTTATGTTAATCAACGTGTCGGATATTTTAATTTAGGTGATAAACCAATTAGAAGATTGCCTTTTCTAATAAACTCATTGAATCAAAAATATTTTAGAGAAGCTATTTTTACTTTAGCAAGTGGAGCGGCACAACCTAATATTAGTAATGAGCAAATAAATAATGTTCCTCTAGTAATTCCTGATAAAAAAACATTAGACAAATATAATGCGATTCTAGCATCAAATTATAATAAAATATTGATTAACCAAAAACAAAACCAAACCCTTTCGCAGCTTCGGGATTGGTTATTACCTATGTTAATGAACGGTCAGGTAAAAGTGGGCGGGACAAACGCTGTTACTCAGGGTGGTTATCCGGAACCGCCAAACGAGTTGGGGATGGTAGCGGAGGACTAGCTGGATGCTATTGTTTTTATTATGAAGAAAGAAAAATCATCGCCCAGTTTGTCACTCCAACCTTGAGAGGAGTCACATAATCAAATTCAAGCATTGTGTTACACCCTTTATGAGATTCCTCCTACCGTCGGAATGACAAGAGTACCGTATAATTCAACACTGAAAAATCATCGTCCAGTTTGTCACTCCGACCTTGGGAGGAGTCACATAATCAAATTCAAGTATAGTATTTCTCACTTTATGGGATTCCTCCTAGCGTGGGAATGACAAGAGTACCGTATAATTCATTCCTGAAAATCATCGCCCAGTTTGTCACTCCGACCTTGGGAGGAGTCACATAATCAAATTCAAGCATTGTATTTCTCACTTTATGTGATTCCTCCTACCGTCGGAATGACAAGAGTACCGTATAATTCATTCCTGAAAAATCATCGCCCAGTTTGTCACTCCGACCTTGGGAGGAGTCACATAATCTAATTCAAGCATTGTATTTCTCACTTTATGTGATTCCTCCTACCGTCGGAATGACAAGAGTACCGTATAATTCATTCCTGAAAAATCATCGCCCAGTTTGTCACTCCGACCTTGGGAGGAGTCACATAATCTAATTCAAGCATTGTGTTACACACGTTATGGGATTCCTCCTACCGTCGGAATGACAAGAGTACCGTATAATTCAACACTGAAAAATCATCGTCCAGTTTGTCACTCCGACCTTGGGAGGAGTCACATAATCTAATTCAAGCATTGTGTTTCTCACTTTATGGGATTCCTCCTACCGTCGGAATGACAAGATTGTGTTGAGTAGAAGCGTTGGGTTTGTCCTTTCTAAAAACTATAAATCCCACCCAGTTTGAAATGAGTCATTAAAAACTTTGTGTAACCTGAGTGGTGGTGCTTCGACACTTCGAGAGCCTCAGTGTCCGTTCAGCAACCGATGGGTGATGGGTGATGAATGATGGAAGATGGAGGTTGGAAGATGGGAGATGGGAGTTGGAAGCTTCTGGAATCAAACTTGAAACTATATGAATAGATGATACAGTAAAAACTCTGTGAAACTCTGTGAAACTCTGTGTAACCTGAGTGGTGGTGCTTCGACACTTCGACAAGCTCAGTGTGACACTCAGTGTCCGTTCAGCAACCGATGGGAGTTGGAAGATGGGAATGACAACTTTACGGCATAGCATTGTGAACTTAGTGTAAAACCTTTGTGTTCTTTGTGGTTAAAAAAAATTAGAATTAGAGTTGGAAGATGGGAGTTGGTGCTTCGACAAGCTCAGCAACCGATGGGAGTTGGAAGATGGAAGATGGGAGTTGGCAGTCCGAAACCTGAAACCTAAAATTAGAACAAATAGAAAAGAATGTAAAAAGATCATGCTACACAACGCTGATTAATCAAAAATGCCTTCATTATTCTGTATTAAGGAATCTTTAATTTTCTTAATTCAATGTTAAAAAAGTGCATTTCATCAATAAAACCCTGTAGTTCAATCGAAAAAATTTTTTCTTGTTTAACAATTTATTATTTTCGCAGTAATTCAAATTCAAACTTTAAAGAACTATTTTATGAAAAAAACCATCATTTTGTTTTTGAGCATTTTGTGTTCAAATATAATGCTGTCCCAACACTCCAAGAAAAAGAAAGAAAATAAAACAAAAATTGAAGCAACTTCAAATCAGCAAACAACTGAAAATGAAATTACACCTAATGTTGCTCAAAATACAGAAATACAACCCGTTTCTTCAGAAACTCCTAAAAACAGTAATGGTGAATTAACAGAAAACACTACCAAGGTTGATAGCACTGAAAATAAGCCAGCAGTTGCACCTTTATCTCAAAAGGAAATTAAACTAGAAAAAGAAAAAGCTAAAAAATTAGAAAAAGAAGCCGAAAAAGCTAAAAAGGAGAAAGAAGCGGAAAGAATAAAAAAAGAAAAAGAAGAACTTTTAGCAAAAGCTCAAGCAGAAAAAAATGCACAACGCGAAGACCTTAAAATCAAATCGGAAGTAGAAAAAGCGAAAGCAGAAGCAGAAAAAGCGAAAGCAGAAGCAGAAAGAACCAAAGCCGAAACAGAAAGAATTAAGGCCGAAACAGAAAAGGCAAAAATTGAAGCAGCAATCAAAGAAAAAGAGGAAGCAAGAAAGAAAAAAGAGAGAGAAGAAGCAGAAGCTAAAAGAGAAAAAGAAGAGGCAAAAAAACAAAAAGAAATAGAAAAAGCTAAAAAAGAAGCCGAAAAAGAAGCTGAAAAAGCTAAGAGAGAAAAAGAAGAGGCGGCGGAAAAAGCAAAAAAAGAAGCTGAAAAAGCCAAGAAAGAAAAAGAAGAAGCAATAGAAAAAGCTAAAAAAGAAAAAGAAGAAGCGGCTGAAAAAGCTAAAAGAGACGCAGAAAAAGCAAAGAGAGAAAAAGAAGAAGTGGCTGAAAAAGCAAAAAAAGAAAAAGAAGAAGCGGCTGAAAAAGAAAAAAAAGAAAAAGAAGAGGCAGCTGAAAAAGCTAAAAGAGAAAAAGAAGAGACTCAAAAAAATAAAAAAGAAAAACAAGTAGAGCCAAAACCAAAAAAACAAGCAGCTGCTGAAACTAAAAGCACTAAAAAAGAGAAGGTAGAAACAGAAACTAAAACAAGCCAACCAAAAAAGAAAAAATAGGTTGCTATAAACATCTTGAAAATCTTTTCTATAAAACTAAGAAGACATAAACAGGAACTGTGAATCAGCCTAAAAAAATAGATTTTGTTGCTATTTTATCACCTTATTTACAGTTCAAAGAAATATTTTTTTTTCAATTAAAAACAAGAAGTTGGAAATCAGAATTTTAAAAAACAAATAGCTTTGAAAATATATTTCTTATGTCTTATTTTTTTTATATTTTAGTCGCACTAAATTTGGTTTCGAAAAAACAATTATTGAATTAAGAAGCAATAACTATGAATCAAATTTTGTATGCTTTCCTAGCATAATTTTGGAATTAAATACAAACTATAAATTATATATGCAGAGTAAACAAATTAAAACGCACTTTGACAAGTCTATCATTCTATTTTTTATTGGATTCTTTCTTCTTTCTTGTATTCTTTTGGCATTTCAAATTAACAACAAGAAAGACTGCAATATTGAAGGATTTACAATTCAAAACACTGACATAAAAGCAAAAGATTTAGTAACCTTTATAGACACAACGGCAAACGCATCAAAATGGGAATGGACATTTGGAGATGGCACTAATGTTTCATATCTTTCTAAAGCTACCCACACTTATGAAAAAGAAGGAACTTATCTTGTGACACTAAAAGTTGACAACGAATGTGTAGTTGAGAAAGAAATAAAGGTTGCTCCTTATGAAGAAAAAATGGATAACAGCTTAATGCCTGTAATAGATTATCCTAAAACTGCTACTGTAGGAGTACCTGTTAGTTTTTCGGACAAGTCGCCTCATGCTAAATCATGGCAGTGGATGTTTGGAGAAAAAAATGGAGACACTTCATTTGACTCAACCGAGAAGAACCCTACTTACACTTTTAAGACACCTGGTGTAAAAAAAGTAACTCTTGCTGTTAATGGAAATTACAAATATGTAAAGAAAGTAGAAATCTTTGTTAAAGAACCAGAAAAGAAAAAAGAAGAAAAATTAGTACTTCCTGAAGTAAAATTAAAGAAAAAAAGAGGTCCCGAAATCAAAGATGTAACTGAAGAAGATATAGAAGCAATGATGAGAGGTATCGCAAAAGATGAATTATCATACAAAAATTTCGCTAAACATTTCTGTAAAGATGCTATGCCAAAAGTACATCTTAGAGACGGAAGAATTGTTTCTTTGAAAGAAATGGATGAAGACATTAGAAATAATAGTATAAAAATTAAATCGATAGCCATCACAAAAGACGAAGATGGTTGTGTAACAAGACTGGATGCAAACTATAAAAAATAAAATTTAGAAATATGGCAACAAATAGATTTACTGGAAATTTCGGAATTGGTGGTAATGAAGTGAGAGTTGAGGGAAATGAGGCTGTTACTGAAATCCAACAAAACAAAACTTTAATAGCTCAGAAACTTACTACAAGAACACCTGTTAAACCTGAAGCTGTTACTGGACTAACAAACATAGACCAAGTGTTTGAACATTTTAATCCAAACGTAGATGTTTCATTTGAAGACCACAATGGTCTAACTATCAAAGAAAATATCGACTTTAAAAATGTAGGAGATTTCACTATCAAAGGCTTACAAAGTAAAAGTCCTTTCTTAGGTGACTTAAAAGACAAGTCAGAACAGTACGAAAAAATGATCAAACAGTTAAAAACAAACAAAATATTAAAATTAGCTTTACAAGATCCAGAAGCTAAGCAATCTATGGTAGATGCTTTAGAAAATCTTTTAGCTGAATTAGAAAAAGCAGAATAAAAACTAGAATTATGAGTCAAGAAAATACATCAGCATCAAACGGTGCAGGTTTACAGTCAAAAGAAACCAAAACAAGATCACTTGAACAAAATTTAGAAGCTTTCTTACAATATGGCGGTTTCGATTTACTAGAAGGAGTTATTGATGGTGTTCAAAATATGAATCCTGAACGTAAAGCTAGAAAGAACATCTTTTTATCTGAAAGTGGTAAACAAGAAGAAAGAGATGCTTTAAAGAAAACTTTAGCACTTTGGATTGAAACACTTAACTCTGCTGATAACGTTGTCGATTTAGTAAACAATTGTACTGAAAAATGTGATTTAGCTAAAGACACCTTAAAGAAAAACTTAGCTATCGCAGTAGATGAGTGTAAAGAGTTAGAACAAAGTTATAGAACTATCTCTCTTTTCTACAAAAACACAGAAGAAAGCAAAGTAAAAAACATCTCTATCGTTAATGCTGAATTAGATCAATTAAAAGATTTAGACAATTCAAGATTTATCGACTTTATCGAAGAAGAATTAGTAGATGGATTTGACCGTTTAGATTTGAGAGACAACTACTCATTATTAGTAATCCCTGGGTATTTAGGTTCTAATAAAGTAATCGAAAAATGGGCTAAAATTGCTTATGAAAACAAAGTAATGTTAGTAACAGATTTCCAACACTTAGACGAACCGGATGACGTTATGGAAATGTTTGAAGCAGCAAACTTAACTGGAGGTGACACTTACCGTTCTAATGTAATGATGGCGTGTAACTGGTTAGTTGGTCGTGGAAAATATGATGAAATTGAAGAAGAAGATGATTTATATATTCCACCTTCAGCAGCATTAGCAGGAAAAGTTTACTCAACACTAATGTCTCAAGTTACTGCAGGTAAGAAACACGGAGGTATCAACGAAGTAGATGGCGTATGTTTTGATTTAAAGAAAAGCGAAATCGCTACTATGGAAAGTATGGGATTAATTCCTATGGTTAATGAGTATGGTAAAGTAATGGCATTCTCTGCAAAAACATTATTTAGCGGTGATAACTTAGGATTACAAACATATTCTGTTGTAAGGGTATTCGATTATGTTACAAAAGTGTTAATGGATTTCTTAAATAGAAGAGCATTTGAGAACTTTACATCTGTAACAAAAAAGGACATTTTGAGTCAAATAGTTAAGTTCTTAGATTCTGTTTCAGGACCAGGAAAATTAATTGAAGATTTTGACATCAAAAGATTTGAACAAGATCCTAACCAAAAAGACAGAATTTTTGTTGATATTAGACTTAAACCTTACTTTCCTGCTAAAAACTTCCTTATCAAAATGGATGGTCAAAAAGGAGACGAAGGTACAGACTGGGATACAAAATATGACAAAGAATAATTTATATAATTTTTATATAATCAAATAAATTAATTAATAACTAAATTTTTATATTATGGCTTTTAAATCGAAATTCGGTGCCGATGGTTTACCTAATGGTGAACTTAATGTTTTATCATGTTTTTATGAATTACAACAAGAAATTGACGCTACTGGTCGTCCATCTTCTGTAACTCGCGGTGGTACAATTACTGTAACTGTAGAATCTTCAAACAGCACATTCTTCTATGCTTGGATGACTGATAATTTTGACAGAAAAAATGGTACTATCACTTACACTAAGAGAGATACTGATGCTAAAATGAAACAAATCAAGTTCACTGAAGGATACCTAGTAAGATACAAAGAAACTTTTGACTCTACAGGTACAAATCCTTTAACTGAAACTTTTACAATTTCAGCTAGAGAGCTTAGTATGGAAGAGTCAACTCACATCAACGAGTGGGTATAATCTACCAAAACAAGTAATACTAAGGGGAAATAAAATTCCCCTTTGTTGTTTTTTTATTAATTTAAACTTTTTACCATATGTCTTTTTTAGCTAAAGCCGTTATTGAAGGGGTTACAATGAATGTCTTAGAATTTGATTTTAAAATTAATCAAGACATCGATAAGAGTGGAAAACCTTCTTCTGATCCAGGAGGTATAAAAATTAGAATGTTAGTAGAATCAACAAAAGATACTCTTTTGTTTGATTGGATGATTAGCCAAATGCAAACCAAAAACGGCACTGTTACTTTTTATCGTAGAGATGCTGTTTCAAAAATGCGTGAAATGCAATTTAACGAAGCTTATTGCATTAATTATAGAGAAATATTCTTAGCTGACAATAAAGTTCCTATGCAAATAGAATTTGAAATTTCTGCCAAAGAGATCTCTATGAATGGTTCTAAATTTACGCGTAATTGGCCGCTTCAATTTTAATCTTTTTCAGATCAAACAAACTAAATAAAACTATCCAATATGCCCATTAGCACAAAAATCTCTATTGAAATAGACGGAGAAACATTACACCGTTTTTCTG
>JASGCW010000214.1 GCA_030053945.1 Limnohabitans sp. | reverse complement strand
TATTTTAGCTATATTTGGGTAAGTTTGTGAAGTTTTTTCACAGACTGACGTTACCAGCAACAAAAAAAAAAACGAGAACAAAAGACAATGAAATTTCCCAACCTTATTTATAAAATTAATTGGAGAATAATACTATTACATATTGTTGCGACAATTTTTATTATTCTCTGTGCTCAACAATTTGCAAAACTTAATGACATAGAAATAATTAAATTAGTTGATAAATATGGTGCTGAAAACGCTTTAAAACAATTGCAAAAAGATACCAATTATCCTAGTCGAATTTCAGATTTTTTACTTTGGAATAGTATTTCCAATTTAATTGGATTACTAACAGCATTTATATTATCCTTTATAATAATTATAAAAAAGAAAATGTTTTGGCTAAATTCATTAATTATTTTTATTCTTGGGCTATTATTTATCCGACTTGGGCTATTCAAAAACCAAATAATTAATACACTTTTTTATTCTTTTGGCGATTTATTTCCCAACTTTGGACTTCTATACAAATACATTATAAACGGAACAATATTATTAATTTTTGCATTACTTATATTTTTTAACAGGTGGATAAATAATTTTGCATTGAATTATCTGTCGAATAAAAAAGATACCGAAACGAAACTTATATAAATTTGCTGATGCTAACAGCGGTTTCAAGAAATGGCGAGGCAAGGGATTTATTTGAAATCGGAAAGGTTTTTAATTTAAAGTTTTAGTTATATTTGTAAAGGCTTGGTATTGGTTCATCGCCACTTCTTAAAGCCGCGACACGTTAATTCACTTATTCCTCCACTCTGTTGGCTGAATAGGATTATTATCTATCCATAAACCTACCTTTTTTTTCTTAGCATTTTCTTCAAGCAAAGCCAATTCTTTAGAACTTGAGTATTTTTTGTAATGCCATCCCATACCAGCTTTAATTATTTCTGCTGATAAATATTTATTATTATCATAATATATCATTGTAATAGAACGCTCATATCTGTCTTTTTCTATAACTACGTACTTAATATTTTTTAAATATATTTCATTAGATGTGAATTGTTTAGCTTTTGTACCATATGGTTGGTTTTTCTCAGGGCAGTCTATTTCAGCCAATCTTAAAGTATATTGATTTTTCAAAGAATCTATAACCACAATGGTATCACCGTCTTTAATCCCTACAACTTTTCCAGTTAAAAATGTTTGACTAAACGAAAAAGTGGAAAATAACAAAAAGACAAAAAGAGCTATTTTTTTTCATAAACTATCAGTTTTAAAATTTAATTTGGTAAGTTTATTTTGTAGGCATATACCGTTAAACAATCGTTTCTGTTTATAAAAACCAACAATTCTTGTTGTTTGTCTTTGTCAAGATCATAAAGCACAACTCTAGAATGACCATTTCCTATAAATAATTTACCATTGACTTCAGCACTTATTAGAAATTTTTCTTTGTATGTTTTGCCTTGATAACAAACTTGTAGGCATATTGGCTTATCGATAACATCAATAACTTGAAAGGTAGCACCATTCTTTGCTTGCAAGGTGTTAACCGACCCTGAATCCATCTTTATTTTTCTTTTTAATATACAATCTTCAAATTCAAAATGATCTTGATATGTTTTTTTAGCTTTAAATTCAAATTTTTTTAAATTGTATAATTTGACTATAGAATCTTTTGTCTTTGGAGTTGTTTTAATAATATATTTTTTACCATTTATATATATATCCTCCTTTTCAGCAATTTCAGACTTCTCTTCATAATCAATGTGATAAGTCTCGTTTCTATAATATACACTATCATTTTCATAATTTATGCATTCCAAATTTTGATTCCCTGTCCTTGCAGACCAATACTCAATATCGAAACTATCAATTTTTTGTAAGAGTGATTTTTCTGTTTTTTTTATTATTCTTTTCTCTGATTCTTTTTTACAATTTGTAAAAATTAGAAATTGCATTAACAGTAATAATGTAAATAGTTTTTTCATCATTTATTTTGTTTTTTCTTTTCTAAATCCATAAACAGGAGGGATAGCATTTTTAGGGGAGTTTATTTTTATTATTTTTCCAGTTGTACTATATGGTTTATCTCCATCAGCATAAACAGGTAAATTTTCCGGATGTTTTTTGAAATAATCTTCAATTTTCTTTTGGTTAAAAATATAGGTAGTACCTTCTAACTTTTCTTTCATTATTGAAATCTCTTTAAACCTATCTAAAGGTTTTTCATATAATTCAACTACTAATTTTTCTTTTACTTTGCATTGATTTTGCAAATGAAAGTACTGTGATGCCATTGCCCATTTTTCACGCCTCCATTTTTTGTCATTATGCATTCGGATATTCATAAAACTGCCCTTTCTATTCTAATAATTTACATAGAAAGGGCAGTATCTGGTCTTGGATAAAAATTTATTTTGGTAAGTTTATTTTAAAAACATCAGCAAAAACAGAATCATATTTTTCTCTAATTAATAATAGCTCATCTTCTCCATCTCGATCTATGTCATAAAACATTATGTTTGAACGCCCGTTACCTAATAATTTATTGTGCTTATCTGTAACTAATTGTATACTTTCTTTATAAATTTGACCTTTATAACAAACCTGTAATAATATAGGTTTATCTCTAATATCCATAACTTGAAAAACTGCTCCATTTTTAGATTGTAAAGTATGTACTACACCTGAATCCTTTTTAACTTTTTGTTTTAATATACAATCCTCGTATTCAAAATGATTACGATAGATGTTTTTATAGTCAAACTTTACCTTTTTTAAATGATATAAATTAATAACTGAATCTTGAGCTTTTTCAGTATTAACAAATTGAAACTTCTTCCCCTTGATGTATAAATTAGTTTGTTGATAAAAGATAGAATCATTCGAGTAACCATAAATATCTGAAATCTCTCCGGTTCTTGTATCGGTATATTTAATTTCAATTACATCAATTTGTTTCAATATAATCTGTTTTTCTTGTTCTTGATTTTTTTCTTTTTTGCAGTTTCCGAAAAAAACAGGCATTATTATTATTATCAGGTAATAAATCATATTTTTCATATTCATCTTTATTTTACATCTTTTTCTCTAAATCCATAAACAGGAGGAATGGCATTTTTAAGTGATTTTTCATTTATTATCTTACCTGTATCACTATACGGTTGATCTCCATCAGCATAACACAGGTAATTTATCAGGATTCTTTTTAAAATATTCCTCAATCTTTGTTTGATGAAAAAGATAAGTGGTTCCATCACTATTTTTTTTCATAATTTTTGTTTCCTCTAATATACTTTCAGGTTTTTCAAATAATTCAACCACTAGTTTCTCTTTTACTTTGCATTGATTTTGTAAATGAAAATATTGTGATGCTAACGCCCATTTTTCACGCTTCCATTTTTTGTCATTATGCATTCGGATATTCATATCCTCAAAATTTCCTTGTCCTTCCCAATCTTTATACAAGCTTATAGGTGAATCAATAAAAATATGCTCTTTGCAAAATTTTATAAAACCCTGAACACTTTCCTTTTCTCTGTAATTGTTAACTTTCACTTTTAAAGGTTCTTTTTGCCCCTCATTACCAACTAGTGTTTCCCAATCATTAAAATTTTCATACTTTTTGTCTTTCAATTGGTAAACTATTAAATTTCGTAAATGACATTCATACACCCACGTTTTATCTCCATAAGCACTTGATTGTTCCATAGCTCTTTCAAAAGTTTTACTCAAATGGATATGATTGAGATATATATAAGCTATATCCCATAAATCCTCTTTTCCGTTACCACTTTCACACAATACCGTTGCCATAAATATGGCTCTTTGTTCTGGAGTAAGATGCGTAATAGGCTTAACCGCTTCTTTTCGCAACGGTCTTTGACAATCATAAACGATTTGACCGCAAAAAACATTACTCACGTTACCGTTAAAAAAGTAAAAATCATCATCGGCAAAAAATTGTATATAGGCGAGTTTATCTA
>JASGCW010000213.1 GCA_030053945.1 Limnohabitans sp. | reverse complement strand
TAGGCAAATATTATCTTAAAAATAATACCATTCCAATGAGTGTAAAGGTTATTAATTTTACGAAAAATGCTAAACGCAGGTGCGAGGAGTGTTCCGCACATCTGCCCGCCTTGCCACAAATGCAATGTTGGTGGTTCGGGCTTCTTTTAGTTTAGATGCGAATTTAGGTTGTCAAGTGCTATTTGAATAAATTTTGGGTTAGTAAATAAGGTTTTTTTTCTGTTACCCCAATTCTCTAATTCTTTGATAATCTTTTCTTTTGTATTGGCATTCTTTTCCAAAACAATAAAATCTACTGTTGAAATTAATTCTAACGCAAATGATGAATAAAATCCTGCTAAGAACAATTTAGTTTTTTCTACAATATTTTTGTGTTCTGTATTTTCGGGTTTATCCAAAAATTGATTTACTTCAATTTCTGTATCAAGAATTAACTCTAATTCTTCAAAAGGTTTTTTATCTTTTGAACTGTACCCCATTACGTAACTTCCATTCAAATAATATAAAACGTGTTTTACTTTGCCTGAATAAGGTCCATAAAAATTTGGTTGAAACTCTAATCTAAAAGTATCTTTTGCACCAAATCGTTGCAGGAAATAAGCAATTTTTTCTGAGGCAAACTCTGATACAAATTCACCATTACGAACTAAATCATATAATACAGAGAGTAACATTGCTCTTGCTGGTGTTAATTTCACTCTTTCTTTTTTTATGGTTTCTTGTATAATAGCATTTGGTTCATAGATATAGATATCGCAGTCAATACCTGCTAAATATTTTTCCAAAATCTGTTTGACTTTGTTCCAATTTAAACCTCCATTTCCTGCACCAAGTGGTGGAATGGCTATTGATTTTATATTTTTTTCTTTAATAATGTTTACAAGTTCTCTTAATCCTGCTTCAATATATTGATATTCAGAGGGCAATCGCCAATTAGTTTTCGTAGGGAAATTGATAATAATTTTTTCACCTAATAATAGTGATTTTTCTTCTGTTACTAATAACTGCCCAATAGTTAATTCCTTGCTTTTGCAAGCATTGGTATACTGCTTGAAGTTATTGGGAAACATATTTTTAAACTGCAAAGCAATGCCTTTCCCCATTACACCAACAGTGTTTACGGTATTCACCAAAGCATCTGCTTCGCTTCCCAATAAGTTGCCTATTTTGTACTGTATCATAATTTAAAAATAATATTCGGGTTTAACAACTACTTTGGAAGCATCTGCACCAAAGTCAATTATCCGTTTTTTTGCATTTTCGTTGTAAGTAAAATAACTTAAAATTCCATCAGGTGCAATATCACCTAAGACCAAAAATTCTGCCTCTTTTCTACGTTTTAAATCAAGGTCTTTTTCGTCTTTCCAATACTTGGCATTGATAGCACTTTTGTCTATTATATTGTCAATATTTTGAATATCCTGAAGGGTGTACTGAGAACTAAAACTAGCAACGGCATGACCATCTGTAAAAACAAAATCTAATTTCAAATCTATCATTTTTTGAACAGAGCTGACACAATAAACAATATTTTCAGGTAAAATTCCATACTCTTTTTGCATCTTAAATAACATTGGCGTTCTGTGCTCAAAATAAAAAGGAATGTAATCACCTAACAACCTGCCATTTGTCAATAAAAAACTATTTCTTGTAGAAATCAAACTACCGTCTCCAATAGCAACAAAATTAGGGTTTGCATTTGCTGAAGTTCTATGAGTAATACCATTTTGAAGGATATGTGGAATATTCTCAATATGTGTCGTTCTAAACAAGTCTATTTTACTTAAATTTGACATTATACAAATATTCTCAATGCGTGATTTGTTCTTATTTTTTAATGGATGTATAGTATTATTATTTACTCACCTTAGGCAAATATTATCTTAAAAATAATACCATTCCAATGAGTGTAAAGGTTATTAATTTTACGAAAAATGCTAAACGCAGGTGCGAGGAGTGTTCCGCACATCTGCCCGCCTTGCCACAAATGCAATGTTATGTGCCGTTTTTGTTTTCTCACACTATTCTATTTCAAATAATCGCAAATTCTGCCAACTAAGCTGGCAAAATTACCTACGCCATCGATGTTTTCGAGGTTGTTGAGTACATAAATTCCACCACCCAACTTTACGTCATCTAAAACAAGTTGCACTTCTGTACTTTTTAAGGTATCCCTTAGTTTACCATTTTTCGTATATTTTACGAAATCTTTTTGTTCTGCCCAATCAAGTGTAACAAAAGCGTATTTTAGTGAAATATTTTCTTTGGTAAAAATAACTTCATACTTATCTTTGCCATATTTTGCGTTTAAAACATCTTTGTCCATTAAAAATAAATGTGACAAAAATTGTCCAATTCGTTCTCTTGTCGTACCTTTTGCAGAAAGTATAAAAATTTTCTGCGTTTCATCGAAAGTGTCTTGGTTGTAAATCAAAATGTCGCTATCGAAATATTTTTCGTGCCCCGTTATATTTCGTTCAATTCGTAACGAATTGACCAATTTTTTAACAGTTTCGTTTTCTGTTTTACTGTTGGTTATTAAGTAGTTACAATTATTTTGCTTAAAATAATTGTCTAACAAATAAATGATAACTTCCTCAACTAATTTGCCTAAAACGCTGTCTTTGCTTGACTTTTCTTGTCTTGCTGTGTCTTTTAGATTGCGTTTTGCAAAACTCTCAACATAAGTAGCCCCATATTCATTTGCTTTTTCAAATGAAAAATAGTCGTTTAAGTTAATGCCAACTTTGAGCAATCCTTTTGTTTCTATAGCGTTTTTAAGCATGTTCTCTATAAATTCGGTGTGATTAAGCATTTGAAAAAAGGGTATGAGATTGTTGTTGTAAATAGGTTTCTGCTAATTTGCAGTATTCCATCGATTTGTCAATATAAACATATTTTCTATTCGTTTTCAAGGCTACAACGCCTACCGTTCCACTCCCTGCAAAAGGGTCTAAAACTATATTTTCTTGATAGGAATAAAATTTTATCAGCCTGTAAACTAATTCTTCAGGAAAAGGCACAGGATGTCCTTTGGGTTGCGTTTGTGGTTTGATATGCCAAAAAGAATTAGAATATTCGATAAATTCTTCTTTTGTAATATCGATTTTTTCTTTATTGCCCTCCAATTTTCTAGTTTCTTTCGAAAAAACCAGTACAAATTCATACGGCTGCACTACGTAAGGGTTGCTCGGACTTTTCCAACTGCCCCACGCTGTGCGTTTCGATATACTTTGTTTATACCACAAAATATCGCCACGCATTAAGTAACCAATTTTTTTCATCTGATTAACCACATCACAAAAAAGTGCTTGATATTGTCCATCTGCTGTTACACTTGGTACATTTACGCAAATTCTGCCTCCTTGCAGTAAAATTCTGTAGCACTCTGTCCAAGTTTTTTCTAAAAATTCGAGATAATCTTTGTATGGCAAAAGGTCGTTATGGTTTTCATAAGAAATACCAACGTTATAAGGTGGTGAAGTAATGATTAAATGCACTGAATTTTCAGGCATTTTTTGCATTGTTTCGATAGTATCACCGCAAATTATTTTATTTACAAAGTCCTTATTATCAGTTATTTGTAAATTTTCAAGGGGTACAATGTTGCTTCTGCTTTGTCCGTTTCTTGGCGTTTCGATGTTCATATTTTAAATGTTTTTGTAAAGTTACAGAATTGTAGCAAATAATTAAGGTTTTAAGGTTACTTTGTTTTGGTGTTAAAATGGCACACAACATCTCCTTAACCGAACTTGAGTTCCTATTTTTTAATGGATGTATAGTATTATTATTTACTCACCTTAGGCAAATATTATCTTAAAAATAATACCATTCCAATGAGTGTAAAGGTTATTAACTGTAACGGACGGAACTATATGCAGTTGCCGACTGCGGGCGGTTTTCCTGTCGAGCCGCACCGCCGTTGTTGCGGGCTACACGGCTTGTTGTCAGCACGGAAACGGCAATTGACATATAGTT
>JASGCW010000212.1 GCA_030053945.1 Limnohabitans sp. | reverse complement strand
ATCTTGCATCTCTTTGTAACCAATATAAAATCAACTTAAATCATCATGATGCTTTGAGTGATGCGAGGGCTTGTTCAGAATTGTTTTTAATACATTTGAATAATAATAAAAATGGACAATAATAATATCTCAATAAAATCAATAAGCGAATTGCTGAAATGCAACTTCTTTATACCCTCGTATCAACGAGGGTATCGTTGGACAGAGCAACAAGTAACAGAGTTATTGAATGACATCAATGAGTTTTCGCCAAAAGAAATTGAAAATTTAAATGAAAAAACTTGGTATTGCTTACAGCCAATTGTTGTAAAGAAAAAAAATGATACCGAGTGGGATGTAATTGACGGACAACAAAGGCTCACTACAATGTTTTTAATCTTGCACCACTTAAATCAAGGTTACATTGAGAATCGTAGAAAAAAATTGTTTAGTTTAAGATACGAAACCAGAGAAAATTCTGCCGACTATTTGCAAAATGATTTAAACGGAGAAACCATAAATAATACAAACATTGATTATTTCTTCATTTCTTCCGCATACAAAACAATTTGTGATTGGTTTAGGAACAAAGGCGAGCATTTTGATGTAAATACCTTTGAATCTAAATTCAACTTTTCTACAAAAGTTATTTGGTATGAAACTTCAACAATTGATGATTCAATTGATATTTTCACTAGAATCAATAGCGGGAAAATTCCTTTAACAAACGCTGAGTTGATTAAAGCCCTGTTTTTAAACAGTTCGAATTTCGCAAAGGCAGACAGCGAAAAACTACGTTTAAAACAATTAGAAATTGCCTCCGATTGGGACAGAATTGAATACGCTTTACAAGATGATTCGTTTTGGTACTTCATTAACAAAAATGAAAACAACCTTGCCACAAGAATTGAATTTATTTTCAATTTAATGTCAGACCAATCAAGCAATGATAAATATTCAACATTCCATTTCTTTAATGAAAAGTTTAAAACCAAGTCGGAAAAAGAAATAAATGATAATTGGCAGGAAATCAAAAAATATTTTCAAACACTTGAAGAATGGTATAATGACAGAGAATTGTATCACAAAGTAGGTTATTTGATTACCATTGGTACAAAAATAAAAGATATTCTTAAAGAGAAAAAGGAGAAATCAAAAACTGATTTTTTAAACTGGATAAAACAAGAAATAGAATCCAAATTTAAAAATTTGAATTTGGAAGAAGTTGAATATAACGGAGCATATGTACGTGAAATTTTATTACTTCATAACATACAGACAATGCTCAATAATAAAAATGAGACAAATCGTTTTCCTTTTGACCGATATAAAAAAGAATTTTGGGACGTTGAACACATCCACGCAATTGCCACGGAAGTGAAAGTTAAAAAAGAAAATCAAGTTGAATGGTTAAAAAACAACTTCATCAAAACAGAAAATCATCAAGACGAAAATAAAAATACCCAAATTGAACAAATCATCCATACAGGAAACGCGATTGACGAAAATGAATTTGATTACATTATTGATTATATTTTAGGTGAAGAAGATAACAGCTTGCAAAACCTTTGTTTATTAGATAGAGGAACAAACCGTTCATACAAAAACGATTCTTTCAAATTAAAAAGAAAAAAAATAATTGAAAGAGAAATGGAGGGTACATTTATTCCAATATGTACCAAGAATGTTTTCATGAAATACTATTCAACTACTGTTAAAGATATGGAAGTTTGGAATGAAAGCGACAGAACATCTTACTTCGAAGAGATACAGGAAGTAATTAGTCAATATATACCTCAAACAGAATTAACAGAGAATGAATAATAATCCGACATCAGAGAAATTAACTTTCAGGGAGTTAATTAATAAACATAAAGTTGAAATCCCAATTATTCAACGTGATTATGCACAAGGTAGAGAAGGCAAAGCAGCCATTAGAACTAATTTTTTGAACGCTTTACTTGAAGTAATAAATGACAAAAAATTAGAGTTAGATTTTGTTTACGGAAGTGTAAAAAACAGCGTTTTGCAACCGCTTGATGGGCAACAACGATTAACAACTTTGTTTTTGTTGCATTGGTTTGTTGCGTTAAAAGAAAATCAATTAGATAATACATTGAAAGAACTCTTGACAAAATTCACCTACGAAACACGAACCAGTTCAAGGGAATTTTGCATTGATTTAATCAATAAAGGAGTTGTTTACAATGAAGAGAAAAACATTTCAGAGCAAATCATTGATAGTTCTTGGTTTTTCCTTTCATGGAAAAGAGACCCAACAATAAAATCAATGCTTACAATGTTAGATGCTATTCAGCAAACTTTTCAAAATAAAACTGAAGTTTGGGACAATCTCAATAACATTAGTTTTCATTACATAGAATTACAAAACTTCGGGCTTTCCGATGATTTGTATATCAAAATGAACGCAAGAGGAAAACCTCTTACAGATTTTGAAAATTTCAAAGCAAAGTTTGAACAATATGTTAAGCAAAACAATTGGGAAAACAGCGAAAACCCAACTGAATCATTTTCACATCAAATTGATACAGTATGGACAGATTTGTTTTGGTATTACCGTAATGAAGAGAATGTTTTTGATGAACAGCTTTTGAATTTTTTCAGAACATTGGCTTTAATAAATTACACATTTAAAGCAAAAAAAGACGATAAATTCAGAGGAATCATTGATTTATTAAGGAGTGGCCAAAATTTATCCTTCAATCAATATTTAGAATTAGGTTGTTTTGATGAGGATTATTTTAAAACATTTAAAATTGTTTTAAATAAAATATCTGACAAGAATGGATTAAAAACATTTCTTTCCAATACAACTTATGCAGATGAAAAAGAGATTTTCAATGGTGCTATTAAAAATAATTTAGGTTATGCAGAATTATTAAAATTATTTGCATTATATCAACACTTTTCTAATGAAAAAGATATTGATGAAGTCAATCTGCAAAATTGGATGAGAATAGTCCGAAATCTTGTAGAAGCTCACAGATTGTATTATGATAATGCAAACACATTTGCAGATTCATTAGTTTTTTTCTCTAAACTCATTCCATATAGAAACAACATTGTTGAATATTTTAGAGATACCGTAAACCCAGAAGATAAAGGCTTCCCCAAATTCATAATTGAAGAAGAAAAGCTAAAAGCGAATCTTATTTTACAAAATGATGATTGGAAAAACGCAATTATTGAAATTGAAAATCACGGTTATTTCAACGGACAAATCGGCTTTATTTTAGATTGGTGTAAAGACGAAAACGGAATATACAATACTGATAAATTCAAAGAATACGCAGAAAAAGCAAAAGCCGTATTTAGTAATGACGGATTGAAAAACTTTGAGAATTTTCTTTTTGAAAGAGCCTTGTTAGCACAGGAGATTATTTGTTAACTAAGGGTAAAAATTATAGTTTTTTAATCAACAATGAACGTGATATTAGTTGGAAAAGATTATTGAGGGATGACAATCAGAAACGAATTGTTTTAAAATTACTCTTTGATAAAATTGAGCCAACAACTTTAACCGAAAATTTAGAACAAATCGTTAATGCATTTTCGGATGTTAATGATTGGAGATACTATTTCATAAAATATCCTGAAATTATTTCCGTTTGCGGAAGTCAAAAACTTGCACGATTTGACGACAATAACGAAGATGATATTCTTTTGCTGGGTTCAACAATGACAAGCGGGTTTCACAAAGAATATTTTTCTTATTCACTTTATATTGAATTAAAAAACAAAATTTCCTTAGACGAAAATTCATACAAACCGCAAAAATCGATTGATTATTGGAAATATTTTGAATTAAATGGACGTCAAATAGCATTTGATTGTAAGGCGAAAAAATATGTTTGGACACAAAACTTTGAATGGGAAAACAGAATTCAATTTGAAAACAGAGAAAAAGCAATTTTAGAACTTACTGGCGAAAACTTATAATGTCAAAACGAGGCTACATATCAAGATACTTGCTTATTCTCAAAAAGGTGAAAGTAAAACCTTATTCAACTTATGAGGAATTGCAAGCCTATATTGAAAATCA
>JASGCW010000211.1 GCA_030053945.1 Limnohabitans sp. | reverse complement strand
TTGAGTTTTTCGAATAATTTTATCTTTTTCAGAATAATTGAGTAGCGGGAGATGTGTTTTTTTGGGTATTTTTAGTTGAATGTATTATAGTGATTCTCAAATAGTGTGATCATTTCTTTTTGGTGCGTTTCAATTTTCTCTGGATTCCAATTCCAAATTTTTAAATTCACATCATAGATTTTTGCCAACTTTAAGGAATCGAAAGCCATTTTATTTTTAAAATCAATTCTCTTTTTATTAACATCTTGATTGCTATAAGCTGAATTTTGTCCAACTGAAAGTAATGCCAAATTACCAAAACTATCTAAAAAGTTCCTATCCATTTTATTGCTATTTTCTTCATTTTGAGGAAATACATGTTCTATAGAGTTTTTAGATGTAATTCTGTATCGTTTAAATTTTTCGTCCTCCCTTTCATCCCAATTTTTCCAAAGTAAATATTCTAATTTATAAAACCAATAATGGTTAAAATGCGTACCCGATGCTTCTTCTAATCCACGTTTAATTGGTTCAAAAATTGGATATTCAGCAGTTTTGCTAAGTATCTGCCAAGACATTTCTTTTTTGTCACCTGGAATCAATATATTGTCTATTACTTCTAATTCTTTCAGCAAAATTGAATCTTCTAATTTATCAATATCATTTGATACTAAAAAGTTTAAAAAAGGTGTTAACCAAACTTGATTTGGAATGTTGTTGAAATACAATACAGATTGAAGCATTTGAGTATTTGAAAAAGATTTTTCATTTCTCGAGAAATAAGTTTTTCCATCTTTATTCGAGGTTGGAACAACTTCAGCTAATAATAATTTTTCATCCTCATCTTGACTTTCATCCTCATCTTTTAACCATTTTACTACATGCTTATCAAATTGATATCTCACTTTCCACATTAACTTGAAAAACGATTTAACATCTTTAATTTTGTCTATTTTGAATATTTCTAATAATTTTTTTGAATCTAATGATGTAATGTCTTCTAAATCGTTCTGTTTGTTGTAAATACGCAATACGTGTATTAAAAATATATTGAAATTAATGATTGACCTACATTGTGTGTTTCTATGGCTTGTTTCTTCCTTATTTGTTGTATTTATTACTCCTTCAATAATTTCAGTAATAGTCATTCTATTATTTGTAATTTCTCCTTCAATATCTGAAATGTGAAATTTCTCAGAATCAAATTCCTTAAAATCAGAATTTGTTATTTTTGAGGTATCATAATTAAATGAATCTTTCACATTGCTTTCAAAATAATTATTCATATTTTCACAAGACTCCCAAATTTTAGCAAATTGAACTACACTTGGGTATTCATTATTATTTTCCTTTTTTAATTCTCCTAACAATCTCGCTTTTAAGATATCCGACTGTTGTAATTGAATCCCACTTGTGCCTAAAGCTACAAAAAGAGCATTCAAGTCAGTATTTTTTGGAGCTTTATTGAAAATGAATTTTACATTTTCATAAATATAATCACCAAATTCAGGAAGTATTTCTTTTGAAATTTGAGATGTTAACAATCCTTCTATTGTTTTTACTCCTTTTGCAATGTTTTTTAGAAATTCGAAATTGCTTACATCTTCAAATCTTTTTTGAGAAGAGCCGTCTAACAAACTTTTAAGATACTCGTAAACTTCTTTTCTGATATCAAAATCAAAACGAATATCTTTATATTTTTCAAATTCAATTTCGAGATAGTTTATTAATTTGGTGTTTATATTTAATGTTTTAAAACATAATGAGATTAGCCAAAAAGTAGTGAATCTTTGTTGTCCGTCTATCACTTCGTATAAATTAGATCGATTTTCTTTTGATGATTCTATTACATAGGTATTACCTACAAAATATTCGTCATTTTGTTTATTCTCAAAATGATGTTTTAAATCTTCTATTAATTTTTTTATTTCAATATCATCCCAAACATAAGGACGCTGATATACAGGAATTAAAAATTCAAATTTCTCTGAAACTATTGTTTTTATATTGATTTGTCTTGTTGAAAATTGCATATTATTAATTTTTTAGGTATTCATTAATTGTGTTAAGTAAATCTTGATCGTAAGTTTCGATTTTAATTGAATTATTAAAAAAGCTATTTATCCTATTAAAAAACCTTTGTTTAACTCCCGAAATACCTTGTGAACTAATTTTTACAATATAGCTTTTCAAATATTCTAGAACTTCTTCATAAGTAAAAGCATTTAAAATTCGTTCCAAAATCAATGTCTCATTAATGAAATTTCTTACGGTAGATTCGTAAATTCGGGATTGGTCACTTAATCTTAGACTGTAAATAAATCGAAACAAATACATTGAGAATTCTAACACATTTTTTCTTCCAAATCTATCTACAAAACACAACATTGTAAGTTGATAATAACTTCTCAAATCTATAGTTCCATCAATATGATTGATTATTTCTCTGTTAAAAATAGAATACTTGTCGTTTCTTTCATTGTTGATCACGAATAAAAAGTTATAATCGTCTGTGAAATTGAGTAAAAAATTGATGTAATTATGACCTTCATTTAAAGGCTGTCTGATGGAATATTTATCAGCTGTTACGGTATGTGTGTTTTCTTCAATTTCAACAAAAGAATAACCAATATCTCGGTTATTTTTTTTAGCCTTATCCGCAAAATCATCCGTTAAAACATTTTTCCATTTGTTATCATCTGTAAACTTATCAGGAATAAATTGATTTCTTTTTAGATAATCCATCCTTCTAATTTTACTTAACATTCTATTTACCGTTTCAAGGTCTTTTTGTTTTTTTTCCCATTTTAATGCATACGAATTTCTTTCGTCATTTTCTTTAATGCATCTTAAATGATGTGCTTTCAAAATATCGGTTCCTCCTAATCTTTTACCACCTGTATTTAAAGTTTCAAAGAAATTATACGCCATATCTTCGTTATTAGTAATAACAAGAGTAACATTTATTCGACTAAAATCGATGAGTTTTAATTCTTGCTCTTTAAGTTTAAAATATTGATAATTTTCTTTAATATGCTTTAACGATGTTGGGTTATTATATGTTATAGGGTAAGGGTATGATCGATTATTTTTTATCAAATCTAAAATTTGTAAAGTTGTAATTCGTTGCTGTCCATCAATAATATTGTAATCGTCACCATCTTTGTGAAGCACAATACTACCTAAATAGAAATGAGGTTTATCATCTTTTCTTTCGATATGTTCAGAAAATTGAAATAATAGCTTATTAATTTCCCGTTCTGTCCAAACATAAGGTCTTTGGTATTCGGGAATAATCAATTTATAATTACTAAACAAAGTATCTAATGTGATACTATCTACTTTTATATTATTTTCCATTTTCATTATTATTCAAATATATTAAAAAAGTTCCGCACATGCCCTTGCATCGCTCAAAGCATCGTGGTGGTTTAAAGGGATATTATGTTCTCTGCACAAAAAGGCAAGATTGCCTTTATAAATTTTATAAGTACAATGCTTTGAATAATCAGGGGTTTGAATGCCATAAAAGTCAAGGGTTTTACTCAATACAAGAAAATCGAAAGCAAGGCCATTGTGAGCAACAACATTTTGATTTTTTATGAATGGCTCAATTTGATGCCAAATTTTATCAAATGTTGGTGCATCTGCCGTTTGTTCGGGAGAAATTCCGTGAATATCAATAAAGTTATTCCAGTAATAATTATTAGGTGGTTGAACCAAAATTGATAACTGCTTTGTAATAATTTGATTTTCTACACGAACCAAACCAACTTGACAAATGATCCAACGCTTGACCTGTGCGGTTTCAAAATCCATGGCGGTGAATGAGCTAAGCATTTTTGTTATTTAAGACTGTTGCGAAACGATAATTCTATACGCAATAAATCTCTGATTTTAAGGGATTTAGAGGGAAAATTATGTAAAAATAAGACGTGTTTTTTAGTTTCGCAACGGTCTTAATTTATTTTAGTATGTTCTAAAAATCAATTTTTATTGTTTTAAAATTTAAAAAAAAGAGTCTGCTCCGGTAAGTTCTTTTTTACAAAAATATTCAGTTTTAAAACTATTGGTAATAGAATAGTTACAAAATTATAAATGTATCAAAAGT
>JASGCW010000012.1:71233-73421 GCA_030053945.1 Limnohabitans sp. | reverse complement strand
ATAAAAGTTTAAATCTAGTGTCCCAGCTGGTTCGAGTTTGCGTAATGCTCATTTTCAAAAAATGGGCAAAAATAAAAATTAACTTTCTTTTCAAAACATTCTCCTAGAAAGATAATCTCTAAGCATAATTGTTGCAGAAATTTCATCAATTAGCGCTTTATTTTTACGTTGGTTCTTTTTTAGTCCGCTATCTATCATTACCTGAAATGCCATCTTTGAAGTAAATCTTTCATCAACTCTAACTACGGTCATAGCAGGAAAATTTTCTTTAAATTTAGCAACAAATGCTTCTATAATAGGAGTACTTTCTGAAGGTTCGCCATTCATTTGTTTTGGTTCACCAATTAAAACTTTGACAACATATTCTTTTTCGAAGTAATTTCGTAAGAAATCAATAGTTGTTTCAGAAGGGATTGTTGTTAAACCAGAGGCTATTATTTGCAACTCATCTGTAACTGCAATTCCAGTGCGTTTTATTCCATAATCGATAGCAAGAATTCTTGGCATAGTTATATTTTTAACAAAAATAAGTTTTTTAATACATTAGTAGTTTAAGATTTTCGAATAAATTATCTTTGTCCAAATTCTATATATAATGCAAAACTTACAAACTATCATAGAACAAGCTTGGGAAAACAGAGCTTTATTACAAGAAGAAAACACACAACAAACCATTAGAGAAGTTGTCAATTTATTAGATTCTGGAACGCTTCGCGTAGCTGAGCCAACTGAAAACGGATGGCAAGTAAACGAATGGGTAAAAAAAGCAGTTGTAATGTATTTCCCTATTCAAAAAATGGAAACTTTTGAAGTGGGCATTTTTGAATACCACGACAAAATTCCACTAAAAAGAGGTTATGCAGAAAAAGGGATTCGTGTTGTTCCTCACGCAGTGGCACGCCACGGAGCTTATATAAGCAAAGGGGTAATTATGATGCCTAGTTATGTAAATATAGGGGCATATGTAGATGAAGGAACTATGGTGGATACTTGGGCTACAGTAGGAAGTTGTGCTCAAATAGGAAAAGATGTTCACTTGAGCGGTGGTGTAGGAATAGGTGGTGTTTTAGAACCTTTACAAGCTGCCCCAGTAATTATCGAAGATGGAGCTTTTATTGGTTCTCGTTGCATCGTTGTTGAAGGCGTTAGAGTAGAAAAAGAAGCTGTTTTAGGTGCTAATGTTTGTTTGACTGCTTCAACAAAAATTATAGATGTAACTGGTCCAGAACCTGTAGAATATAAAGGTGTTGTGCCAGCTCGTTCGGTAGTAATTCCTGGTAGTTATGCTAAAAAATTTGAAGCTGGCGAATACCAAGTTCCTTGTGCATTAATCATTGGAAAGCGCAAACCATCGACCGATTTAAAAACCTCTCTTAACGATGCTTTAAGAGAATACAATGTAGCGGTATAAACATATAGATATGCTTAACCAATCGGAGCTAAATCATATTGCTGAAAATTTTGACAACTCGGGAAGTTTACTCTTCAAGGGTAGTAGGAATACTATAAAAGTTTTTGATATAAATGGCAAAAAAGTAAATGTAAAATCATTTAAAAAACCCAGTTTCTTCAAAAAAATTATATATAAATATTTCAGGGAATCAAAAGCAAAAAGATCTTTTCTGAATGCCGAATTTCTAATTCAGAATGGCTTTTTAACTCCTACTCCTTATGGTTTTATTGAAAAATCCGATTGGTTAGGCATAACTAATAGTTATTATTTTTGTGAGCATCTAGAAAATGCTTTTCCGCTGGAAAAAGTCGTTATAAATCTTGAATATCCCAACAGAGAGATTATATTAAAGAATTACACCAATTATTTTTTTAATCTTCACGAGAAAGGCATTGAATTTATTGATAATTCGCTGGGTAATACTTTAATTATTGAAGATAATAATCAATTTTATTTTTACTTAATTGATTTGAACAGACTAAACATTAGTAAAAAATTAAGTATTGATGAAAGAATGAAGAATTTTTCAAGGTTATCACTTGATCATACCGTATGGAATGCAATTTCTGAAGAATATTCTGAATTGAATCCTGCTTTTAAAAAGACAGAACTATTTAACAAATTAGAAAAATATACTTTCGAATTCTATACAGGTATTGCCCGTAAAAGAAATCTAAAAAAATTAAGACTTTTTGATTTGAATAATTTGGATGTACTAAACGAATAACATTGGAA
>JASGCW010000012.1:38120-71133 GCA_030053945.1 Limnohabitans sp. | reverse complement strand
AATTAAGACTTTTTGATTTGAATAATTTGGATGTACTAAACGAATAACATTGGAAGAAAAAAAAAAGATAACAATTGGATATGAAGCCAAAAGAATTTTTCATAATTCTACTGGGCTTGGGAATTACAGTAGGGATTTGATTCGAATTCTCAACCAATTTTACCCTGAAAATCATTATCTTTTATACAATCCAAAAATTAAAAAGAAAATCAATTTTTCGATTGAAAATTCAAATGTTGAAGAAAAAACACCTATTGGATTCATCAATACATTTTTCAAAAACTTCTGGAGACAAAATGCAATAATCTCTGATTTACAAAGGGATAAAATAGACATTTTTCACGGACTTTCTGGTGAACTTCCTTTTAAGTTATCTCAAAACAACATAAAGAGTGTGGTAACCATCCACGACTTGATTTTTCTAAAATTTCCGCAATTCTATAGTTGGTTTGACCGAAAAATTCATTTTTATAAATTTAAGAAAGCAGCAATACAAGCCAATCATATCATTGCTATTTCTGAACAAACAAAGAAAGATATTATCGATTATTTTAAAGTAGATCCTAATAAAATTTCGGTTTTGTATCAAGGTTGTAGCGATGCTTTTAAAAAAGAATACCCTACCGAATTAAAAGAAAAAGTAGCTACTAAACACAATCTTCCGAAGGAATTTATTTTGAATGTGGGCACTATCGAAGAACGAAAAAATATTTTTGAAGTAGTAAAAGCGATAAAAAACACCGAAATCCCTCTCATCATTATAGGAAAAAAAACAAAGTATTCAGATACTATTGAAGCCTACTTGAAAGAACATAATATGAAAAATCAAGTGCGCTTTTTATCTGGAATTTCATTGGAGGAGTTAGCTGTCATTTACCAATTGGCAACCATTTTTGTTTACCCATCGTTATATGAAGGATTTGGGATACCTATCATTGAAGCTTTATTTTCAAAAACACCAGTTATCACTTCAAATGTAAGTTGTTTACCCGAAGCAGGCGGACCAGATTCTGCCTATATAAATCCTAAAAACAGTCAGGATATCAAAGAAACCCTTCTCTCATTATGGAATAATGTAGAAAAAAGAAAAGATATGGCCGAAAAAGGTCATATTTTTGTACAGAAATTCAATGATGAAAACATAGCGCATCAAATGAATAATTTATATTTAAAAGTTTTAAAAGAAACTAAATGAAAGTAGCTGGTTTTACCTTTATCAGAAATGCTGTAAAAAACGATTATTCTATCGTAGAAGCTATCACTTCTATATTACCTATATGCGACGAATTTATTGTAGCACACGGTAATTCTGACGATGAGACACAAGCACTTTTAGAAAGCATTAATTCACCTAAAATAAAAATCATCAGAACTATTTGGGATGATTCTGTTCGTGAAGGCGGTAGAACTTTTGCATTAGAAACCGACAAAGCTTTTGAAGCTATTAGCCCTGATGTAGATTGGGCGTTTTATATACAAGGTGACGAATGTGTTCACGAAAAATATTTACCACTCATCAAAAAAGAAATGGAGAATAGTTTACACGACAAGAGTGTAAATGGTCTTCTATTTAACTATAAACATTTTTATGGTTCGTATGATTTTTTTGCACATTCCAGAAGATGGTATCGCAGAGAAATACGCATTATTCGAAATTTAAAAGGAATGCATTCTTATAAAGATGCGCAAGGATTCAGATTTAATAACGAAAAGATAAAAGTAAAACATATTGATGCTTATATTTACCATTACGGATGGGTAAAACCTCCTGGTGGACTAACAAATAAAGTAAGAAATTTCAATACGTTTTACACCCAAGATGATAACTGGATTGAAGAAAAATATCCTGTTTCTTCCGAATTTGATTACGGCAATGCCGATAGATTATTAAAGTTTGAAGAAACCCATCCAGCAGTTTTTCAAGACAGAGTAACTAAAAGCAACTGGAAATTTGATTTCGATCCTACACAATTATCTAAAAAAATGCCTTTTAGACGTAAACTTTTAGCTTTTATTGAAGACACTTTTGGAGCACGTTTATTTGAATATAAAAATTACAAAAAAATCAAATAATTTTAGATGATTTCTAAGAAAAGCATATCGGTCATATTACCTAATTACAACGGAAAACATCTGCTGGAACAATACTTACCTAGTGTAGTAGAAGCTTTGCAATTTGAAGCTATTGATTACGAAATTATAGTAATTGATGATGCTTCAAAGGATGATTCTATAATTTTCTTAGAAAAAAACTATCCTCAAATTACTATCTTAAAAAACGAAATCAATCAAGGATTTTCAAAAACTTGTAACAAAGGGATTTTTAAAGCTTCAAAAGATTTGATATTTCTACTAAACTCAGATGTAAAATTAGAAAAGGATTATTTTTCGGCACAATGGAAATATTTTTCTGAAGAAGACACCTACGGAGTTATGGGGCGTATTATGAATTTTGACGGTAAAAAAATTGAGGATGCGGCTCGTTTTCCAAGATTTAAAGGTGCTAAATTCAAGGCAAATGCTTTTTACTATTCCGAAAATTCTGAGGATACTGTTTACACTACATATCTTTCGGGAGCAAATGCATTAGTTGATAGAAAAAAGCTTCTTTTACTTAAAGGGTTTGACGAAATTTATTCCCCCTTCTATTTTGAAGATTTCGATTTAGGATTACGGTCGTGGGAAATGGGTTGGAAATCATACTACGAACACCAATCTGTTTGCTATCACAGAGTTAGTGCATCTACCAAAACAGTCAACAAATCTAATTCTGTAAAAATTATTTACAACCGCAATAGCTTTATTCTACAATCTATCCATTTAAAAGGGATGAAGAACAACTTATGGCATTTACAATTGTTCACAACTACTTTGTTAGGACATTTAGTAAAAGGTGAATTTTGGATATTGAAAGCCATTAGAGAGTTTTTGAATAGAAAATCGGAAATAAAGAATTCTAAACAGAATAATAAACAACTTCAAAAGCAGCTGAATTCTGATAACGATTTACATTCCATAATAAAAATCATTTCAAAGTCGATTGCATCAAAAAAAATAGTTTGGTTATAAATGAGTCTGTCCAATTCAATAGCGCAAAAAGTAATTCGAAAAGATTATTCGTTTGAATTTTCTATCTGTACACTTGTAACTCGCAAACAAGAATACGATGAAATGCTCGAATCGTTTCTTGCTAAAGGATTTGATACCAATACTTGCGAATTTTTATACATAGATAATTCTGAAAAAACTGAATTTGATGCTTATGAAGGACTGAATTATTTCCTTCAAAATGCCAAAGGAAAATACGTCATTCTTTGTCATCAAGACATCATTTTACACGACAACAACAAAACCGATTTACTCAAAATAATTACCGAGGTAGAATCTAAAGATCCTAAATGGGCGATTCTAGCTAATGCTGGCGGTATAAATTTAAAATGGATTGCTACACACATAACCGAAGGTGCAACAGGTGTTGTGAGGATAGAACAAGATGCTCCACTTCAAGTAAAAACGGTTGATGAAAATTTTATAGTCGTAAAAAAAGAGGCTAATTTGGCTTTATCCTCTAATTTGAGTGGATTTCATTTTTATGGCACAGATATTTGCCTTATTGCAGATACTTTAGGCTACAATAGTTATGTTATTCCTTTCAATATCATTCATAAAAGCAATGGCAAGACCGATAAAAGCTTTTTTGAAATAAAGAAAAATCTTCAACAAAAATACAATACTGCTTTCCGTGGCAGATTTATTACTACCACTTTTTCAAGAATGTACCTATCTGGAAATACGATGGGTTTTTATTTTTCCAACCTACCTCCTATCCTATTTTTAGTTCGCCAATATTATAAATTTTTCACTAAGAAAAAAGACTACAAATTATAGGGTGCCTCTAAAAACTCGTTTTGTAATGAGAAATAGGTATTTTGAAAAAGGACAAGGCATTTTAGCAAATTTACCGCAGATGTAGCCTTTGCTACATTGAGGACATATTTGATAAAATAACGAAGTAATTTTTTAAAAGACCTTTTAGTAATAAAAAGGAGTTTTTAGAGGTGCACTATAGTTTATTAGCTTCTATAAACATTTTAAATGTCCCAAAAGCGTATTGCTTCTGTTTGAAATGTGTAATAAATTCATCTAGCCTTTTTACCAAAGCATCACCTGAATTTTTAACTACGTAGCCCGGGAAGTTGAATTTCTCAGGTTTATCTAAATCGGTAAACTCCCAAGGGTGCAAGTAAATATTCAAGTATCCATCTTTTTTATAAGTCCAATTAGCCAACCATTTGTAAATCCCCATTGGCAGGTTATGAAAAGACAACCAAAACAATGGAAATCTAATTATTGGGCTCACAGAAGCTGGAATTTGTAAAACATTATCTTGGTAAAAATACTTCCTTGGTTTATTGAAATTATTGTACCTTCCTGGTAAATATGTTGGATTGATAGAGGAATTATAAGTATAACCTGCTTTTTGCACCTCTTTTTCATCTACAGGGTACATTCTAGGCATACGAAAGCCTATAACTTCAGTTCCTGTTAATTCTTCTAGTTTCTCTTTTGATTCTTTAAGGTGTTTGACCTCAAAATCCGTATGAAAATAGTTATGTGAAGCAATTTCGTGTCCAGATTTTACTATTCTATCTATTACCTCTTTTGAATTCATCGCAAAAGTTGCCGTAGAAAAGAATGTGGCTTTAATGTTATGTTTATCTAAGAGATCAAGAATTTTAGTAGTCCCATCAATAGAAATAGACATTTGCTCCTCAAACGAAATTTCTTTACCATATTCAAATGGCATATCAAACTCTTCAATATCAAAACTTAATAGAATCATTTCGTATAGTTTGTTTCTTTTATTAAATAATTAGGACGATTTTTAGACTGCATAAAAAGCTTACCTACATAAATACCGATTATTCCCATCACGATTAGATTGAGTCCACCGAAAAAAACAACCGTACTAATCAGTGATGCCCAACCAGAAATAACATGTCCAAAGTATAAACTATAAATCACATAGCCTACGTAAAGCATAAAAGCCAACCCTGAAATCCCTAATCCTAAAAAAATAGCTAAATACAAAGGTCTAGTACTAAATGATGTTATGCCTTGCAAGGCGAACCGCATCATTTTTTTTATAGTGTATTTGCTTTTACCAGAAAATCGCTCCGCTGGTTTATAATCTATACCAAATTGCTTAAATCCTAACCAATTAACAAGTCCTCGTATAAAAAGTTCGTTCTCAGAGAAATCTGAAAAAACTTCTACCACTTTTTTATCCATCAACCGAAAATCTGCGGTGCCGGGTTCAAATTTCACTTCAGATAAATAATTCATAAGATTATAGAAGCTTTTAGAAGTCTTTTTCTTAAAAAAAGAGAGGTTTTTATCTTCTTCTCTTATAGTGTAAACCACATCATAACCTTCTTCCCATTTTTGAATTAGCTGCGGAATTAATTCGGGAGGATGTTGCATATCGCCATCCATTGTAATTACAGCATCTGCTTTTGCGATATCTACACCAGCTTTCAATGCATTTTGATGTCCAAAATTTCGAGATAATTCTATAAAAAAAAGTTTATCGTCTTTTTGAGAGAGTTCTTTTAATTTAAATAAAGTATTATCACTGCTACCATCATCTACAAAGATAAATTCATAATGATAATTCAATGTATCGAAAACACTATGGAGTGTATTTACCATCACTTCAATGTTTCCTTCCTCATTATAAGAAGGTATGACAACAGCAATTTTTTTGACTTTGCTCATTAAGCTTCAATTAAGGTTTCCTCTTCTTTTAATGTCATCATTTCATATACAATTTTGAACCAAACAAAAACACAAGGTAAGGCTTTTAAAGCATAAGGTTCGATATAATTGTTCTGCAAATATTTTGGCATCAAATCTGTTGGAGACAAACTTGTTAAAATAAAAGCAAATATAAATAATCCAAGATTAAATTTAGATATAGGTCTTGTTTGCACCACAAACCATAATGCAACTCCTACAAAAGCAATAATATAAGTTGGTGATTCTGAACCAGAGCTAAAAATAACGGTAAAAATCAATACCGAAGCTAATAGTAATAATCTAAACTTTTCGTTTTTATACATACTAAATCGTAGATATGGTAATCCAAACAATACCAATCCGAATAGTAAGAATGGTGTATTTGAAAGATTTGGCATCGCTAAAATTCTTCTAAACAAGCCCATAAAGGATATATCTTGCATAGAATCTAATGATGCATTTGCACTATTTTTCACCACTAATCTTTCAAACCACTCTTGGTAACTATTAACTATAAATTCTGGCGATGAAATGAGCATAGGCAAAACAAACAGAACTACAGCCCAAATTGCAAGAGAAAATATAAACTTCTTCTTCTTTTTAGAAAAAAAGAAAAAAGCTAAACCTACAACTCCATATAGCTTGATAAATGTTCCCAAAACAATACAAAAAGCAGCCCAAAAATCTTTCTCGGTCACAATAAACACATACGACAAAACAATTATGGATGTCATTATGGGATTAAACTGAAACCCAAGATTAGCGGTCACAAATTCATTGACACACAACCAGAGAATTAAATTAATTTTTTGAGTTTGCAGCGGTAACTTTGAAATTGCCCAAACTAAAACTGCTGCATTAAATGCGTTCCAAAAAATCACTCCTAACCAGTCTGGCATCAATGCAAAAGGCGCAATAAAGAGACTAAAAACAGGTCCGTAGTGATTATGATCTAGGTATTCTGTTGGGTATTCTGCATACAAAGACGTTTTATTTATTGTATGCCAAAAAACATTTTTAAAAATAAGATAATTATTTAGTCGTCCAGCTGAAAACTGCTTTATTGCTGAAAAAATAGCTATAACTATCCAAATGATTGAAATATATTTTTTATTCGTAAAAAAAGTAAAGTTTTTCATTTACATTTGCCTTTAGACGAGCAAATGTAATTCAAAAACTTTAATAATAAATCTATATTTGCTTACTTTGTACTTCGCAAAATCATTTGGCAACAATGAAAAAAAAACCTCTTGTTAGTATAGTCATTCCTTGTTACAACAATGCCGCAACTATTGAAGATACAATAATATCAATTCTAAATCAAACGTACCAAAGTATTGAAATTGTTATTGTAAACGATGGTTCAGAAGACAACTCCTTAGAAACAATTTATCAGCTATCAAAAGATCATAACAGCTTCAAAATTATAAATCAAATTAATTCAGGTCCATCTAAATCAAGAAATAACGGGGCACTTCAAGCAACTGGAGAGTTTTTAGTTTTTGTGGATGCAGATGACAAAATTCATCCAAACTATATTGAAGAAGCTGTAGATAAACTAACATCAGACTCTACTATTGAGCTAGTGTATGCTGGAGCTGAATTTTTTGGTTCGAAAACTGGTATTTGGAGTTTGCCTGATTTTTCTACTGAAAATTTTTTAGAAAACAACTGTATTCCAATATTTGCGGTTATGCGACTAGAGACTTTTAAAAAAGCTGGAATGTTTGACACACATTTGCACTATTTAGAAGACTGGGAATTATGGATTAGAATTATTTTTAATTTTGGAGGAACCTATAAAATTCCACAAACCAGATATTATTATAGAAAAAGGGAAGAAAAAAATTCACTTACTGATTTAAATAAAATTGATAACGTTCAAGACTCTTCAAGGTTATATGTTTACAACAAACATTATGAATTGTTCAAACAAAACAAATATGATATAACCACCCTCTTGACCGAAAAAAGAGCCAACGCAAAATACAAACAGAAATATTACAACGTTTGGTATCGAAAGCTTTTTTATTTCCTAAAAAAGAAAAACTCTTAGTATTCAAAAATTTCATCTATGAAGAAAGTATTATTAGTTATGGCAGATTTTATGGAGTTTAATACTTTAATCGAAAAAGAACTAAAAGAAGATTTTGAAGTATTTACGCTCACCTATCCTTTAACTAATACAAAATTTAAGTATAAAAATGTTTTTCAAAAAATAGAAAATCTATACCGAAAAACCATTTTAAAAGACAAAAATTTTAAAGTTAAACTCCGAAATGAACAAAACAATGAAGTCATCTTAAAAGAGTTAGATGGGTATCCTTTTTTTGATTATACTTTAGTTTTAAACGTTGAATATTTTAATAACAAAACCTTAGACACTATAAAAAGTAAATCAAAAAAAATGATTGCTTACCAATGGGATGGTTTACAAAGAACTCCCGAAATTTATAGCAAAATAAAATACTTTGAAAAATTTTATTGCTTTAACCCAAATGATGTAGATAACAAAACTATCTTTTTTGCTTCTAATTTTTATTTCGATATTCCCCTTCAACCTAACACTGAAGCGAATACTTCTGACGTTTATTATATTGGGAAATATTTAGAAGATCGAGTAAACCCCATTATTCCCCTTTTTAATGTGTTTGAAAAATATGATTTTACTGGAGAGTTACTTTTTAACTATGATGGCGACTGTGCAACTTTTAAAAAATTATTTCCTCACAAAATTGTAAAGTGTACCAAAACACCCATTGCTTATAAGGAAAATTTAGAAAAAATGAACGCTTCAAAAGCTGTCTTAGATTTAAAACTCAAAGAACACGATGGCTTATCATTTCGTTTTTTTGAAGCGATGAAATACCAAAAAAAAATTATTACCACCAATACAACTGTAAAAAAATATGATTTTTATTTACCAGAAAATACATTTATTTTTGGTGAAGACAACCTTGAAGAGCTACCAAGATTTATAAATAGTAAATATGTTCCTATAACCGAAGATATTTTAAAAAAATATAGCTTTAAAATTTGGTTTAAAAACTTAATAAATGAATAATTTAGTTTCCATTATAATTCCTTGTTACAATCAAGCTGAATTTCTACCCACAACCTTACAATCGGTTTTAAATCAAACCTATACAAATTGGGAATGCTTAATAATTGATGATGGCTCACCAGATAACACGACGGAAATAGCCCAAGAATGGATAAAAAAAGACGACCGTTTTAAATATCACAAAAAAGAAAACGGTGGATTGAGCAGCGCTAGAAACAAAGGATTACAAGAAGCTAACGGAGACTATATTCAGTTTTTGGATTCAGATGATTTGATTGATGAAAAAAAAATAGAGCTAAGTTTACAACAATCTACAGCAGACCTTATAATTTCAAACTTCAATTTATTTATTGATTCTCAAAACAATATTCAACCTAATTATTGCAATCTAAATAAAGTCACTTTCGATTTTGAAAATATTTTAAAAGAATGGGATAAAAGTTTTTCTATTCCCATTCATTGTGGACTATTCAAGAAAACTTTAATAGGAAACACAAAATTTAACGAACAGTTAAAGGCAAAAGAAGATTGGTTATTTTGGATTGAGATATTTTCTAAAAATCCTAAAGTTGCTTATATAAAAACTCCTTTAGTTTTATATAGAATTCACTCAAAAAGTATGACAAAGGATTCTAAATTAATGATTGAAAATTTGACTCAGGTTCAGAGTTTTATTTATAATATTTTAGATCAAAACTATAAAGAAATATTCTTTAAAAGAATAATATCTGATTATGAAATTTGCCAAAAAAAATTAGAAGTTCTTAATAGCATTGATGACGTCCATCAAGAACTATTGCTCTATAAAAAATACAAAGACAAATATTACAACATTTGGTACAAAAAACTGTTTTATAGTTTAAAAAAGAGTCTAAAAAAGAAATAAATGCAGCCAGAAATATCAGTTATAATGCCCGTTTACAATGCTTCTAAATATTTACGAGAAGCTATTGAGAGTGTTTTAAACCAAACGTATAAAGAATTTGAATTAATTATACTTAACGATTGTTCAACCGACAATAGTGCTGAAATTATAATTGAATATGCAAAAAAAGATTCTAGAATTCAATTTGTAAATCAAGATATCAACATAGGACCATCTCTATTAAGAAATTTAGGCATAGAAAAATCTAAAGGAAAATTTATTGCTCTTCTTGATGCTGATGATATTGCTTTGCCAACACGTTTTGAAAAACAACGTCAAATTTTACTAGAAAATGACCAAATAGGTCTTTGCGGAAGTTGGTACACGTTATTTGGTGAAGGAATGGAAAACCGAGTAATAAAAACGATTCCAAATCCAGAATTAGTTAAAATTCTTTTTTTAGACAATAACAACATAGGAAACTCTACAGTAATGCTAAAAAAAGAAATTTTAGGAGAATTACGATTTGATTTAAACTATGTCCCTGTAGAAGATTACGAATTATGGTCACGACTAATTCTTAAAACAAATTTTTATAACATTCCAGAATCATTAGTTTTATACAGATGGCACGAGACTAACATCACTCAAACTAAAAAAGAAAACACCGAAAAATCATTAAAAAAAATCAAAGCCAATCAGTTTAAATTATTAGATATTGAAGTTAATGATTCTAATTATGAAATATTCAAAGATGTTTTTGAGCTAAAACTTAAAAATGACAGCAACAATGTTCTACAAGTTATTGCAGCAGGAAATTTAATTATTGAGAAGAATAAAATTAAAAATATTTACAATCAAGCATTGCTTGAAGAGTATATAGAAAAAGTGGCAATCAAAAGCTTACGAAAAGCCAAAAACTGTAATTTTCATTATTATAAAAATATTCAAAAAGAAAAACATTTAATAAAAAAAATACCCTTTATCAAAAGGATATCTTTTTTATTTATCTGTCTATTTAGGGGCTGCTGAAAAACTAACCCAACACAAAATACTATCATTTTCATCTAAAAATCTTCAATTTTAGCAACTTTTTAAAGGTGTTAATTCTTTTAGAGCTTGTAAATTTGAGCTTAAAAAATATAAATTACTAAAATTAGATTTTTAGATGCACGGTTTTTGAAGGACTTAGTGTAAAAACCTTGCTCCTAATAATAAAATTCTAACTCGGAATTACTGATTCTTATGAGGATTTGAGTTTTCCAACAAACCCTAATTGCTTGATTTTAAATCTCTACACCTGACAGGTTTTTCAAAACCTGTCAGGTGTAGTAGAGAAAACAAGTTTAAGAGCAGCCCCTATTTAAACTACAGTAATAAAACTATTTTTTATTAAATAAACCACGAACAAATTTTTTAATTCCTCTTCTAAAACTTTTGTAAGGAGAAAAGTCGTTTATAATTACGCCTTTAAAACTTCCATTGGTTAAGCTTGAAGGCTTATAGGATTTGTATTTATACCCAAAACTTTCATTCCAGTATCCATATTTTAATGCGTCTTCTTTATTTATTTCAGGGAATTTAAACTCAGGGTTTGTTAATGCTTCCATAAGTTGATTATGGTTCTGAGGAATATAAACACAGTTTAATTTTTCATAAGCTGCTCTACCTAACAATATTACTTTTTTACCTGAAAATGCAGCTTCAATTCCCACAGTAGAACCAAAAACAACTATAATATCACTTCTACGAATTAATTCATAGGTATCAACCACATCGTTAGCTGCTATAATTTCTACAGATTTATAAGAAGCTATTGTTTCATTTAAGAATTTATTTTGAGTGTTATCTAATCCTTTTAAATTGGGATGAACTCTTAAGTACAACTTGACACTTTCGTTATTTTCAAGTGCCTTACAAATTTCTTCAATCCCTTCATTATCATTTTTATAAAAATACGGACCAAAACCTTCCAACCCTTCATATTCATCTAATGAAGAATTAAAAATAGAAACAACCCGCTTGTTTTGATTCGATTCAAAACTACTAGGCAATCTCCCTATTTGCTGATCTTTTGTAAATGAATACCAAGCATCTTCTACACCTTTAATCCTATTTTTATAAAACGACTCTCCTATAAACTGCTTATCATCGGTTGCGTTTTTCCAAAGCGATTCCATTTCTTGAGAAACAGTTTCTATTGAATGAGGAATGGAATTCAATCTGAATAGAAAAGAATCTATTTTCCCACCTCGCTCATGCGTAGCATAATTAAGTTTTCTCTCTTGGCAAACTCTCAAAGCGGGTCTATTCTCAATAAATCTACCATTAAACAAAACAACTAAATCTGGCTCAATTTGATCTACAACTACATTTAGCGTATCATATAGATAAGCTCCTGTTAATAATCCTCGAAAAATAAAATCTTTATGATTTATCAAGTTCGGGTTGTGATCTCTAGAAATTGAAACCAACGAAGAGGCCGTAGCCATCCCTACATCATATGTTTTGTACTTAAAAGCCTTTAATTCTGTGACTGATGAAAATTCATTTTGTATTGAAAATTTATTTTCAAAATCTGAAAACTTTATAAACGAATCATATTGTAACTGTATAATCTTTGCTGATGAGTCTTCTCTATTTTTATTTAAAAAACTAACACCATTCACTACTCTTTGATTACACGATTTACATATTGATGTTTGGTGTTCAGGATTACCAAAGCAAGTCTTAAAACTTGCATTACAAACCAACCAATATACTGTATTATTTTGTTGAAGTAATCGTTCAACAATTTCCATTTCTGTCTCCAAGTGTGGAGTATAATGGTAACTTGTTTGAACTAAAATTTTCTTGTTATGTATTTCGTCTAAATTATTCATTCTATTTATGAAATGTTATTATAAGTGTGATTGTATTTTGACAATATATCCTTATACTTAGAATCTATTAACTGATAATCAATCACATCATATTGCTGACCAAAAAGACTGTTTGTGAATTGTATTTGAAACAATAATCTTTTTCCTTCAAGCAAATCTTTCCCTTTGTGAAAACCTCTTGTATCTACTGCCATTATTGATCCTTTTTTACCACAAATTTCAATTAAATTTGCTGTTCCAAAAACCTTCTCAATTTCATCATCTTCAAATCGTCCATCCCTATCTATTTGTTTTGGAAGTTTTGTATGTGAACCTTTCACATAACAATGTGGTCCTGTATTAGTATCAACATCTGTAATGTAAAAGAAAAACTTCATAAATTTAATTCGATCCAAATCAAAATGATACATTTGAGCAGCTGCACTTTTACCTTTGCCCTCAAATGGGGCACTCCACCAAAATGCCACTAAATCTAGTATGGGTTTACAACCTAAATATTCTTGAGCAAAATAAAGCAAAGAGGTATCAAAAACCAATTCTTGTAAAGCTGGACATTTGATTATTTCATTTCCTGTAAATTGATAACGTGGTGAAACGATATTTTTTTCGTCAAAAAGTACTTTTTTACTAGAAAAATCCTGATTTTCAGTAGTCACATCAAGATAGGAAACGGGAGTATTTTGAGCATAATTTAAAATTGACTCAATAACATTTTCAGATAAGCTTTCTTCAAAAATCACATACCCATCTTGCTGCAATTTCTTTATCTTTTCAGAAAGATTTACACTTGATCCTAGAATTCCATTACTTGAGTCCACATTAGAATACTTACCTATTTTATTACTTATCTGTAAACTAATCTTATCATTGATTTCTCCTTTTGTCTCCACAAATAAACTACGGAATTTTATATAAGAATCTTTACTATAAATCTTAGTCAATTCGAATGCGTCATATTCTTTTAAGAACTTTTTTACTTTTCTTTTTAGTCTAAAGTATTTCTTGATTTCCCTTAACATATTGATGAAAGTTATTTTTAAATTAGATTAATTCAATCCTTGAAATTGAGAAGTTAAATTTACCCTTTTGTGATGATTGAAATTCAAAACTTATACAGAAATATTTTTTTATACACTCTGGTATTAAATCTTCTCTATTTATTTTTTCCAACTCCTGAAAATCTTTTTGTATTGCCCAATTAAATTTACCCTTTTCTATCTGTTTAGTTGAAAAATACTGCCCGTTAATAAAAATAGATAAACTTCCATTTTCAATTGCATTACCTTCCATTTGAATTGTAGTCCATTCTCTATTTTCTAGAGTTATTATAGATTGATTTTCAGATAAAATACCTTCATTAATTTTTAACAATTCTTCAATTTTTTTTCCTCTCTCAAAATGCTGAAATCCTTGATAAAAATAAGGTAACATTTCCAAATTAAAAGGAGTTAAAATGCTTGGTGGAACAAATGAAAATCGCTCTTTAATTTGTTTAGCTGGATTACCAGCGATTATTGAATAAGGCTCAACCGTTTCGTTAACAATACTATTAGCACCAATAATAGATCCTCTTCCTATAGTAATTCCAGGCTTTATAAATACATTTTTACCAATCCAACAATCTTCACCTATAATAACAGGTTTGCTAATTTTTAAAAAAGATTCTCCATCAAAAATCTCCGTAGCATCTTGTTCTCTTATAGTTAAATAGGGTTGTTTTTTAAAGAAATGATTCCCAGAAGATATAAAAATATCTGGTGCTAAAATAGAATATTTACCTATCGAAACGGAACCCAACAATTTACATCTATCTTGAACAGAGGCATAATCATCTATTTTTATTTGAGACCCAAACCACGTTTGAATTTCAACATTTCTACCAATCCAACAATTTTCATTAATAATTATATCTTTTTGAGAATCTGTTGTTGGTTCTGAAGATATTATTACAGTTCCCTTTTCAATATTACTTGATTCACTTACATATATTTTATGAGGATTAACAAACTCTACATCAAAAAAATAGCGTTTATTTAAAAAGTTAAACGAATATCGTTTTAAAGTTTTTTTTGCATACTTAAGTAAAAAAAGCCAATACTTAATTTTTTTCATTCAACTCTTCAATTACATTAAAACTCAATCGTTCACCTAATTTCAAATCGCAATTTGATTTTTTTCCTAAAATATTTTTTAAATATTTTGGATGCAACCCAAAACCTGGGCGTACAGATCTAACATTTTTTTCTGTAAAAACATCTCCTTTTTTTATATCTTCTGCTATGTATAAAGACCTACTAAAATCTTTCCCTTTTGCTTGTTTTTCAGTTAATTTATAATCAATTATTCCTATTGCTTTCTCCGCCTCACGAACTGACTTAACCATAGCGGTAAATTCTTCTTCATTCATAGAAAAAGAAGCATCTGGACCACCTATTGATCTATCTAAAATAAAATGCTTTTCAATAATTTTTGCACCAAAAGCAGTGGCAACAATAGGTACAGTTGCACCCATAGTATGATCAGACAAACCAGAAATCACTTGAAACTTTTCCGCTAAATCTTTTACCATTACCATATTAGCTTCCTCTATAGGCGCAGGATAACTAGACGTACATTTTAACAAAGCAATATCGTTATTACCCGCTCTTCTACAAGTTTGAACTGCTAATTCAATATCTTCTAACTCTGCAATTCCAGTTGAAATGATAATTGGTTTTCCTTTTAATGCCACATACTCTATTAATGGAATATCTGTAATTTCAAAAGAGGCAATTTTATAAGCAGGCGAGTTTAATTCTTCTAAAAAATCGACTGCTGTTTTATCAAAAGGAGAAGAAAAACAAATCAATCCTTCTTTTGCAGCTTCTTCATAAATTGTTTTATGCCATTCCCAAGGCGTATAAGCTTCTTTATATAAATCGTGTAATTTTCTTCCGTCCCAAATAGTCCCTTTAATTACAAAATCATCGGCATCACAATCTAGCGTAATTGTGTCAGCAGTATAAGTTTGCAATTTTATACAGTCTGCACCTGCTCTTTTAGCAGCACGCACAGTTTCTAAAGCTACTTCTAAACTACCATTATGATTAGCTGATAATTCTGCGATAATAAAAACGGGAGCATTTTTATCGATAACAACATTTCCTATTTTCATTTTACTATTGGTCTTTTTTTATATAAAAAACTATCTGTTCCTTGATAGATTAATTGTTCATTTAAAACAAATCCCGCTTTTTGAAAAGCGCTTTGTGACTGGACATTTTCTACTTTTATATATGCAAAAATAGTCACATTATTGTTTGTTTGTAGAAATTTGTCAGAGGCTTGTTGAATCATTTTTTGAGCATATCCTTTTCCCCTATGGTTCTGATCTGTAGAAACACCTATGATAGCAATATCAACATCTTTCTGAATTCTAACTTGACCTATTTTATTAGCCTCATAATCGCTAAATAAATACATAAAACAATTTTCGTCTTTCAATTTTGAAGCGAACCAAGAACTATGTGTTTCGTAAGGAATTTCACTTGTACTAAACGAATTCAATCTCACTAATGGGTCGTTTGCCCATTCAAAATATAACTTGGTATCGTTTAATGTTGGCTTTGAAAAAGTAATTAATGTATTGATTTTTGAATGAATTAAAACATCTAAATATTTCCCTTCAAATTTACAATGCTCTTTTAACCTTGCTTCTTCTCTGAAATTATTTGCCAATAAAACATCATATAAATGGGGTCTTACATCGAAAGCATAGGTGAAAATTTTATGAAATCTTAATTCTTCAAAACCTAATTGTTCTATTAATTTTAAATAATTAGACCAATAATGAGCGAAATATTCTTTTTCTAATGCGGTTTTCATTACAAAAGATATTTCGGCATTCCTATCAATCCAATTGATGTGAACCAAACCTCCATAACCTATAAACTCTTCACCTTCAAAAAAAGAAAACAACAATTGTGTTGGTTTTTCTTCTAGAAACAGTTGAGCCACAACATTAGAAAAATAGCTCTCCTGTTTTTCCTTTGTTAAGGGTTCGGCTTGGCGCAAATGATACAATTGCTCATTCCTAATGTCCATTATAACGTATTTATCTTCGTCTCTAAGAGGTTCTATTCTAAATACATCATTATGAAAAACATTTTGATTTAAACATTTGTATTTTCTCATACTATAAAATTTTTCTAAAGACTGCTTTTGCAGGTTCACCTACTAAATACTTTTCATAACCATTTTGCAATGCTTCTTGATATGCTTTTAAAGATTCAGCAAAAGCTTTTGCAAAATAATACACATCATCATCAGTATGCGAAAAACAAGGTACAAATGCCCCTTGAAATAGTACTCCACAACGAATCATTTCCTGCATAAATAATGTTCTATACCCTTGACAAAATGTTTTTGATGCGTCTTTAAAAACAAATATTGGCATCCAATCTGCTTTTACCACTTCAATAAAATCTTGTACTTCGGCATCTTTAATCAATTGTTCACACAAATCGATTAATTTTCTACCTATACTATGATTATGTGTTATAACATTTTTATTTTCAAACTCGTTTATTGAAGCTATAGCAGCCGCCATAGTATGTGTTTCACCTCCGTGTGTAGTAGATATCAAAAATACTTTTTCTTCGCCTTCTCTAGTAATTCCTCCCAGCTCCATAACCTCTTTTTTCCCAGTTAAGGCACAAAAAGAGAATCCATTTGCTATTCCTTTCCCCCAAGTTGCCATATCTGGTACAACTCCATATTTTGTAATTGATCCAGGAAAATCAGTTTTAAAACCAGTTACCATTTCATCAGCAATAAAAAGTGCTCCATTTTGATGACATAATTCAATTGCTTGTTTTAAAAAATTTTCCACTTTAAAATCTTCAGCTAAATGAGGATAATTTCCTTTCTCGGGTTCTGTAATTACGCAAGCAATTTGGTTAGGATATTTTTCAAAAAGTTCGTTTAAGGAATCAATGTTAAACGATTGAAATGTAACCGACAAATTTGAAACTTCTTCTGGAATACCTTTATTACAAGCTGTTTTTCCTATAAACCAATCGTCATAACTATAAAAAGGATGATCACCTGGAAAAGCAACTAATTTTCTTCCTGTTTTTGCTCTTGCTAACTTGACAGCAGCTGTAGTTACTATCGAGCCGTTTTTAGCAAACTTTACCTGATCATGTCCAGGAACAAGTGCTAAAAATTTTTCTGCCATTTCTTTTTCTAAAACTGAAGGTCTTTGAAAGTTTACACCTTTTTCAAGTTCAGATTTTACAGCTTCTATAACAGTTTCATAAGCGTGACCTAAACTCACACTTGTCAAACCCATCGAACAATCTAAGTATTGATTACCATCAGCATCCCAAACATAAGCCCCTTTACCTTTTGCAATGGCTGCAGGTGACAAAATAGGGAATTGATCGTCTCCTTTTGAATAGGTATGACATCCCCCTGGAATTAAATCATGAATGGTATTTCGGTATTCATCCGAAGTTTTAAAATTAGTTATATAACGTAATTGGATTTCTTCAAATTTACTTTTCATATATCCTTCGTTTCTTAAAATAGTATTATTAATTTTTCTTACCTCCTCATTCGCTAGAATAAAATCTGCATATACTTTCCAATGTGATTCTGAACCAAGTCGTGTTATTAATCTCGAAATCAACTCAAAATCTGATGGCTCATCTACAGTAATCCGTAAAGCCGAATAAGCTTTATCCAAATCAAATTTATCAATTTTTTGAATACTTGTCCTACGAATATAAGGGGTTACGTGTTCTCTATCTACATTTGAAGTAGCATTTTCCCAAGCTTCTTCTAATTTACTAAAAGTAAAAATTTCAACATCTAATCCGTCAGGATAAGCATTTTGAGTTTGATTAGAATGATACTCTAAATTATTTTTCAAACAAAAATCAATAGTTTCATCAATTACATTTGCATCTATTAAAGGACAATCAGATGTAATTCTTACCACATATTTAGGTTGATCATTTTTAACTGTTTGATAAAATCGATCTAAAACATCTTCCAGACTTCCTTTATACCCTTCTATATCAAGCTTTTGTCCTATTTTTAAAATTGCATCAGATTCATTTTCTTGCGTTGTTGCAATTTTCCATTGAGAAACTAGTTTCGACTTTGAAGCTCTCTCTAAATGGTATTCTAAAATGGTCTTACCATCAATTTCTTTGAGAACCTTACCAGGTAATCTCGAAGAGCCTATACGAGCCTGTGTTACACCTATTATTTTCACCAATTCGCAGGATTTAATAATTCTTTTTGTTCTATTGTAATGTCTTTGATATTTTCAAATAGTTTTTCATTCGTTTGCCAACTATCTATTGCATCAATGTTTTCTTTTAGTTGATCAACATTTTCAACTCCAATCACAATCTTATCCACAAATGAATTAGTATAAACAAAATTAAGCGCAACTTCAGCAATTGATTTCCCAGAAGCATTTACTAAATCTTCTAAACTTGTCAACGGCTCACTAAATGATTTAAGCTTTTCAGGCAAACGATTTGGATTCATAAAGTACAATCCTTGTAAAAACACAGAACGTATATGAATCTCTGTACCAAAATCTTTTAATATTTTAAAATAATCCTCAAACTTACGATCGAATATACTATATGGCAATTGAACTAAATCAGGAATCATTTTCAAATCCAACAGTTTTTCAAGTTGGAAAGGTTCATATAATGAATATCCTATTTTTTTAATTCTAGATTTTGATTTTTCTTCTTCCAAAACATTCCATAAGTTTGGATTTTCAATTAATAATTGGGAATTATGTGCTAAATATCCGTAAATTGAATCAACCCCTAAATTTTGTAATGATTGTTCCAAAAGATTTTTTAGTGCTGCATTTGTTTCAACAGCATTGAATTTAGTAACTATATTAAAATCCTTTGAAAAAAGACTAATTCTAGATTCAGCATTTCCATAAGCAAAAGCAGTATCTAAAACTGAAATTTCTTTCTCCTTAGCAAGTTTAAGAATTTGAATTAAATCAGAATCTGAAGGAATTCCTTTTGTATTGGATATTCCGTACTGCAAACCAAATTGGACTGTGCCTAAAGCTAACTTCATTTATAACTTGAATAAAAATCTTTTTTTAGCAAAGTAATGCTATATTTATCATAATAATTTGAAGTTGCATCAAAAGTTTTAGTAGTGTGACTAAACGTAGATTTATCTAACAGATAATACATTTTTGAAGCTAAAAAAATATCATCATAATTTTGTTTGAAGGAGAAGGCTTGAAATTCATCGATATGGTGATAAATATTTTTTAAAGTTGCTTCTGAAAAAAAATCAACAATAATTAAAATACCACCATTTTTTAAAACTCTATCAATTTCTGAAATAACTTTAAAAAGTATATTTCTGTCAATCACATAAAACACAAAACCTACAATTACAACATCTAATGATTGATTTTCAAACATTGATAAATCATCAGCTGTTCCATTAATAAAATTTACACCCAAAAAATTGTTTTTACCGTATTCAATAGCTCTTTTTGAAGGCTCAATCCCAAAAACTTCAGATTTTGGAAATTTTTGTTTAAGTGCATTTAAGCGATAACCCGCAGAACAACCAATTTCTAATATCCCATGAACATCTATACTATATTCTTCTATCAATTGTATGACTTTATCTAAATCTCCTCTATAGTTTAATATAACTTCTTTATTTCTTTCAAACCATGAATCAGCCTCATATCCCAGAAAACTGTTTTTCTGGCTTTCTACGATTTTAATATCATTATCCATTTTTTTTAAAATATTTACTTATACACTCAATCACATAATCTTGTTCTTCATCTGTCAATGTAGGATACATTGGTAAACTCAAACAAGATTTATAATATTCTTCCGCAAAAGGCATATCTCCTTCTTTCCAGCCTAACCTTCTGTAATAAGGCATAAGGTGACAAGGTATATAATGTATTTGAGTAAATACTTTACACGTTCTTAAATAATTATATAAATTTAGTCTATCCTCTACTTCGATTATATACAAATGATAGGCGTGTCCTTCAATATCACCCGATTGACCTTTAATGAAAGATTTGCCATAAAAAGCCTCAAAATATTTTTTAGCAATAGCTTTTCGGCGTTCAAGACCTTCATTTGCACGAGATAATTGACTTATCCCTAAAGATGCTTGAAAATCAGTCAATCGATAATTAAAACCTAAATCTTGCATCTCCATATACCATAAAGGATATTCGGTTGAAGACTCGCCACCTGATGCAAATTCTATAGAATTTTCAAATAATGAATTATCACGTGTAATTCCGTGTGTACGTAACTTTAAAAGTTTTTTGTAAAGAACTTCATTATTTGTTGTAATCATTCCTCCTTCACCACAGGCAATGTGTTTCACTGGATGAAAAGAAAAAATAGCCAAATCTGCATAATTACTATTACCGCATAATTGCTTTTGCTTTTGAGAATCTTCAAAATATCCTCCAGGTGCGTGGCAAGCATCTTCTATAATCCACAAACCATATTCATCTGCTAATTTTCTAAATCCCTCAAGATCTACAGGTCTTCCTGCTAAATCAACAGGTATAATCCCTTGGTAAGTTCCTTTTGGAGAACTTTCTAATAAGTCTCTAACTTTTCCTATATCTAAAAGAAAGGTTTTAGGGTCAATATCAGCAAAAACAATTTCTCCCCCACAATAACGGATACAGTTTGCAGATGCCGCAAAAGTAATTGGAGATGTTATTACTTTGTCACCTTTTTTAACATTTAAAGCTAAAGCCGACAAATGTAAAGCAGCTGTTCCATTAGAAACTGATATAGCATATTTTGATCCTACATAATTAGCAAATGCTTCTTCAAATTTCTCTATTTCAGGACCTTGTGTTAAAAAATTTGAAACTAAGGTCTGATTAACAACATCAATATCTTCTTGAGTAATATTTTGTTTCCCGTAAGGAATTATATATTCTTTCATTAATCAATAATTAGGAAGCAAATATACAATTAAAACGAGGAGTTTTTTTCATTGATTTCATATGTTTAAAATTTATTTTTCATAGGTAACATATGTTATCCCCTTTTTAATCATTGGTGTTTACTTCACTAAGCATTTATTTTCATTGGTATTCAGTGAATATATTTGCATATGCAAACTGCTAGTTTATGGGGATTTCATAAATTTAAAATCAAAATATCTATAAATTTGCATATTTATGTAAATTATAAGTAGATAATGAACGACATCAATACAGAAGTACACAACGCATTCGAGATTATTCAAAAAGGAGGAATAATACTTTATCCTACAGACACTGTTTGGGGAATAGGCTGTGATGCTACAAACCCTGAGGCAATAAAAAAAATTTACGCTTTGAAACAACGTGAAGAAAGTAAAAGTATGATTGTACTGATGAATGGAGAACGAATGATGTACAACGTATTTAAGGAAATTCCAGAAGTAGCTTGGCAAATACTAGATTTATCTGAGAAACCTACGACTTTAATACTTGACAACCCTCGTAATGTAGCTGAAAATATTATTGCGGAAGACAAAACTCTTGGGGTTAGGTTAGTAAAAGAACCTTTTTGTTTTAAGCTAATGGAACGAATGAAAAAACCATTGGTTTCTACGTCTGCAAATATTTCTGGACAACCTACTCCAAAATCTTTTAAAGAAATTTCACCTGAAATTATAAAAGGTGTTGACTATATCGTAAATTTGCATCACGACAAAATTTGCGACAAACCTTCAACTATTATTAAATTAACTAGTGATAGTCAAGTGAAGATTATTCGTAAATAAAAATTACCGCAGATTCGCAGATTAATATGTATAATGGATAATTTTTTATATAAAGACAGAACTTATCAAATTATTGGGCTTTTATTTGAAGTACATAAAAATTTAGGAAAAGGATTTTCTGAAATTGTATATAAAGACGCTATTGAATTTGAGTTTCAGCAAGCAAACATTCCATACGAAAGAGAAAAAGAATATGTAGTAAACTATAAAAACACTGTGTTAAAACATAAGTTTTATGCTGATTTTGTAGTTTTTAATAAAATTATATTAGAAATTAAAACAGTAGATTGTTTTAGCAATGCTCATTATAATCAATGTTTAAATTATTTAAAAGTTTCAGGAAATGAATTAGCGCTTTTAGCAAATTTTAATTCTTTATCACTTGAATACAAAAGAGTTGCACTTTCAAAAAAATAAAAAATCTGCGAATCCGCGGTGTTGATATGAATTACAAAAAACATTTAGAAAATACAATATTTAAAATAGTTACTCAAGCATGTCAAGAACTCAATGTTGACTGTTATGTTATTGGTGGATTTGTACGCGATATTTTATTACAGCGTGACCACAAAAAAGACATCGATATTGTTGCTGTGGGAAGTGGAATCGATTTAGCTTTAAAAGTATCTGAATTAATTCCGCACAATCCTAAAGTACAGGTTTTTAAAAACTATGGTACTGCAATGCTTCGTTTTGAAGATATGGATATTGAATTTGTGGGTGCGCGTAAAGAAAGCTACAATTTTGAGAGCCGAAAACCTTTAGTTCAAGATGGCACATTGAAAGACGATCAAGACCGTCGTGATTTTACCATAAATGCAATGGCTTTTTCTTTAAATTCTGAGAACTTTGGAGATTTAGTTGACCCTTTTAACGGAATTTCTGATTTAGAAAACAAAATCATACGCACACCTCTAGACCCTGACATCACTTATAGCGATGATCCGTTACGTATGATGCGTGCTATACGTTTTGCTAGTCAACTAAATTTTGATATTGAAAAAGATTCCTTAGAAGCGATTTCTCGCAACAAAGAGCGTATCAAAATTATTTCAGGAGAAAGAATTGTTGATGAACTGAATAAAATTCTAATGGCTAAAAAGCCTTCTATCGGTTTTCTTCATCTTTATCAAACTGGGTTATTAGAGATTATTTTACCTGAACTAACTGCGCTAAATAATGTAGAAGAAGTAGAAGGGCATACTCATAAAAATAATTTTTACCATACACTTGAAGTTGTAGATAACATTTGCCCAAATACAGATGATGTTTGGTTACGTTGGAGTGCGCTGTTACACGATATAGGGAAAGCACCCACAAAAAAATTCCATAAAAAACAAGGGTGGACATTTCACGGTCACGAATTTTTAGGTGGAAAAATGGTTAAGAAAATTTTCGAGCGTTTACATATGCCATTAAACCAAAAAATGAAATTTGTTCAAAAAATGGTACAAATGAGCTCTCGTCCTATTGTTTTAGCGCAAGATATTGTAACTGACAGTGCAGTACGCCGATTGGTTTTTGACGCTGGCGAAGATGTAGATAATTTAATGACATTATGCGAGGCTGATATTACAACCAAAAACCCTAAGAAATTTCAAAAATATCATAACAATTTCAAGATTGTTCGAGAGAAAATAATAGAAGTGGAGGAACGAGATAGAGTTCGTGTTTTCCAACCTCCTATTTCGGGAGAAGAGATTATGGAAATCTTTGATTTGAAACCATCACGAGAAATTGGTATCTTAAAAGAAGCTGTAAAAGAAGCTATTTTAGAAGGAGAAATCCCTAATGAATACGAACCCGCATTAGCTTTTGTATTAGCAAGAGCTGAGAAAATGGGGTTGAAAAGAGTTAAATAATTTTGTTTAAAGTTTTAAGTTTCAGGTTTATTTTCACTTAACTTGAAACTTCATCCCGAAGCTTCGGGACTGAAACATTAACTAATAAGTATGAAACAAGATAAAACCGTAGTTTACTGGCTACTTTCAGGATGTGTATTAGTTTTTATAATGGTAGTTGTAGGTGGTATTACCCGTTTGACAAATTCTGGTTTATCGATGACCGATTGGCATTTGATTACTGATACTTTCCCTCCGCTTACTGAAGAAAAATGGCAAAAAGCTTTTGATGCCTACAAGAAATTTCCAGAATACAAAAAAATCAATCAATTTCAAGAAGGTGGATTTAATTTAAATGATTATAAATACATATATTTTTGGGAATGGTTTCACCGTTTTATCGGAAGAATTATTGGAGTAGTTTTCATTATTCCATTTATCTATTTTTTAATTAAAAAGAAACTAGACAAGCCTACCATTCTAAAATGTCTTGTGCTATTAGGAATGGGAGCACTTCAAGGCTTTTTCGGTTGGTTCATGGTAAAAAGTGGCTTAGTTAACAATCCAGATGTAAGCCATTTTAGATTAGCTTTACACTTAACTTTTGCTTTTATTACTTTTGCCTATACGCTTTGGGTTGCTTTGGATTTAATTTATCCTGAACAAAATACCGTTATTGTTCCATTGCAAAAAATTGCTCGAATTGCGCTTATTATTTTAATTATCCAAATTATATATGGTGGTTTTGTTGCTGGTTTAGATGCTGGAAGAATTCACAATCACTGGCCTTTAATGAGTGATGGTCAATTTTTTCACGACAGTATAATGTTAGAAAAAGACACTTGGCTTCTACGCTTCACAGAAGGCAAAAGTGGGGTACAATTCTTTCACAGAACAATGGCATATCTTGTAGTTGGGCTAATTGTTTATCTTTTCTTTCAAGCAAAAAAGCACAACTTAACAGTAACACAAAAAAAAGGAATAAACAGTTTAATCGTAATTGTCTTTATCCAATTTACTTTGGGAGTGTTAACACTTTTATTTCACGTTCCTATATTATTAGGATTAGCACATCAGGTGGTAGCTTTTTTCCTGTTAAGTGCAATGACATTTACTTTGCATAGATTGAGTAAATAAAGATTCTCGTATATTTATGCAGTATTTAGAAACAAAATGTTATTTAACACTTTAGAATTCGCAATTTTCCTTCCTATTATATTCATTTTATATTGGTTTGGAACAAAAAAAATAATTTTTCAGAATTTATTATTACTGCTCTCTAGTTATTTTTTTTATTCTTGCTGGGATAAGCGTTTTTTAATTTTACTAATTTTTTCTACACTATTAGATTTCTTTAGCGGATTAAAAATCAGCAATTGTGAAACAAAAAAAGGAAAACTTTTTTGGCTTTGGCTTAGTATAACAATCAATATAGGCTTTTTAGTTTTTTTTAAATATTACAACTTCTTTATTACAGAGTTTACAAATTTAATGTCATTCTTTGGACTAGGTAAAAACCCTGTTTTACTAAAGATAATTTTACCAATAGGAATTTCATTTTACACATTTCATGGATTATCATATATAATTGACATCTATAATGGAAAAATTAAAGCTGAAAAAGACATTATCACCTACTCATTATTTGTGAATTTTTTCCCATTACTAGTAGCTGGGCCTATAGAACGAGCAACTCATTTAATCCCTCAAATAAAAAAGCAAAGAACATTTATTTACTCCAAATCTGTAGATGGTTTAAGACAAATTCTTTGGGGATTATTTAAAAAAGTTGTAATAGCTGATCAGTGCGCTGAACAAGTAAATATTATATTCAATAATTATCAAGATTATTCATTTATAGGGCTATTAATAGGAGCAGTTCTTTTTAGTTTCCAAATTTATGGTGATTTTTCTGGATACTCAGATATCGCTCTTGGAACCGCAAGATTATTTGGGTTTGAATTATTACAAAATTTTTCTTTTCCATATTTCTCAAGAGATATAGCTGAATTTTGGAGAAGGTGGCACATTTCATTATCCTCTTGGTTTAAAGATTATTTATACATCCCACTAGGAGGAAACAAAGGAAGTAATTGGGCAAAAATCCGAAACACATTAATTATTTTTTTAGTTAGTGGATTTTGGCACGGTGCAAATTGGACATTTATTACTTGGGGATTATTAAATGCTCTATACATAATACCTCTGATACTTTTTAAAAAAAATAGAAATAATATTGAAATTGTTGCTTCTAATAAGTATCTACCAAACTTAAAGGAGCTTGTTTCAATTATTATTACTTTCTCATTAACTACTTTTGCTTGGATATTTTTTAGAGCAACTTCAGTAAAGCAAGCATTTAATTATATTTCTAATATTATTTTTCTAAGTACTAATGGCAAACTTAATTCAAGCTGTGACAAATTAACTTTCTTTTTATTATTCTCATTGATTGTATCATTTATTTTCATTGAATGGATTGGGAGAAGAGAAAAATTTGCAATCGAAAAATTTGGGTTAAATTGGAAATTCTACTATAGAAATTTATTCTATCTTATACTAATAATCTCATTATTTATATTTGGGGGTAAACAAAAACAATTCATATATTTTGATTTTTAGTCATGAGAAAATTAGTAATTAAAGTTTCGTTGTTTACATTACCTTTCTTTATTCTTTATATAATTCAAGGTATCTTTTTCATTAAAGATAAAGGTGATTTAATACGTCTTGGTTATATCTATGATAATTCTGAATATGATCGTAGTGAATTGTTTAAAAACGAGGACAATAGAATAAAAAATCACAAAAACATTTCTGAAATTAATCTTAAGAACAATCATAGTTTTGACGTACTCACTGTAGGCGATTCGTTTTCTGAAATAGGTAGTATAGGATATCAAAATTACTTTGTAGAAAAATCCAACAAAAAACTTCTGCATTACGATCGTTTTTTACATAATAATCCTATAGAAACAGTTCACAACTTAGCAAATGGAGACTTTTTCAACAGAATTAAAGTCAAATATGTAATACTTCAATGTGTTGAGAGATATGCTATAGCTAGAGCATCTACAAAAATAAACAATGAAAAATTAGATATAGATTCTTTAGCAAAACTAATCGTTAATAAAAAAAGCAAAACTAAACTACTAGCTAATCTAGAAGATGAACAAACCAAAAAAGAAGATTTTTTCTCAAGTACATTAATTAGATTCCCGCTGTATAATTTATTATACAATGTGGACGATAATGCTTTTTTTTCAACAATTTATAAAGTGAGATTAAACCAAAAAATGTTTAGTAATAACAACAAGGAATTATTATTTATAGACGAAGATATCATTCCTATAAACAGTAATGAAAATATAAATAAATTTAATGATGAAATAAACAGCTTGTCCAAAAAATTATCAAAAAAGGGAATACAATTGATTTTCTTACCTAGTCCTGATAAATTTGAAATATACTATAACTACATTCAGGATAAAACTAAATATCCAAAACCAGTTTTTTTTAATATTTTCAATAGTTTACCAAAAAAATATATTTCGATAGAAATAGATAAACTACTTAAAAACGCTCTGAATAAAGAAAAAGATATTTATTATTACGACGATACCCATTGGTCTCCAAAAGCTGCTAAAATTGTTGCTGAAGAATTAGATAAAGTAATTAAATAATTCTCAAACCGCTTTTTCAATTCTTAAGAAAAACAATAAGGTTCAACTGTTAGGATATAATTTCTAATTCGTTTGAATATCTCAATAATAAATATAAAATAAGTTTATATTTACAAAAAACATAAAACAATGGGATTCGGAATCTTTATATTAATTGTATTTTTCATTATTTTATATTCTCAAGTTAATGATTTAAAAAAAGAATTTAAAAACACTTTATCAGACATCTATAAACTAAAAGCAGAAAATAATTCGCTAAAAAAAGAACTAGAAAGTCTGAAACACAAACTTGAAAACAGTATAATAACACCTTCTCCTGTTATATCTGAAACTGAAAAACCTTTAGAAGTTGTTCAGGAACAAAACATTGAAAGTATTTCGCGAATTGATATTGAATTTGTAGCTCCTAATACTTCAGAAGAAAAACAAGTCGTACCTGAACCTATTAACAATACAACCGAAGTAACTTCTGAGTTAGTTACCCCAATTATTCCTGCCACACCTGATGAAAAAACAGAAGTAACTTCAACAGTAACCGATCAAGAAGTATTATCTACAGAACCTGTTATCAATAAAATAGTTGAAGAAGAAAAAGAAACTGTTCCTTTTACAAAACAACCTATTAAAGAGGAAGTTTATCAAGAAAGTGCTTTTTCAATTTTCTTAAAAAAAGCCGAAAAACAATTTGCAGACAATTGGACTGGAATTCTAGGTACTGCCATTATGGTTTTAGGAATTGGTTACTTAAGTATTTATACCGCTTTGAAAGTATCACCTTTTTTTAGAATCCTAATTTTATGGCTATATGCTGGTTTATTGATAGGTTCTTACTATATCTTAAAAAAGAAAGAAAAATGGATAAGTACAGGTTTATGGCTTCGAAGCGCAGGTGCCAGTTTGTTTTTATTTAGTTGTTTTGGTGCTTCACAAATTGATGCTTTAACTTTTATTACCAACACAACGTTAGGTTATACGTTTATTGGTCTTGGAATAGGTTTAAATTTATTTATAGGTTACATCATTAAAAAGCAAACCTTTTTATCGTTACACGTTATCTTGAGTATCTTAATACTTTGTGTGATTCCTGATAAATTATTAATTACATTCTTATTGGCAGCTATTACAGCTACGATTGGTATAATTCTTTCATATAAAGAAAAATGGGAATATCACTTGTTAATAGTCACTATTGGTTTTGTGATATTCGATATTTGGTTCAATGCACAAGGAACAAAATTAACCACCACCGAAAACATCCTAGCTATTCTAGGTATCATTATGGTTGCGGGTAGTTGTATATTTATGCAATACAGAGCCATTTATGAAAACTCCCATTTTGACAAACCTGCCTTTATTACCCATTTGACCAATTGGCTTTTGTTTGCAACGGGATTAGTATTACACGCAACAGGAAGTAAATTTAAAATAGTTGTATTATTCTTAGGTGCCTTAATTTGCTTTTTTATGGCACTCAAAGCAAGAAAGAAAAAAGTGTATTGGTTATATAATTTAGACGGTATGGTTTCTTTTATATTAGCCGGATTGAGCATCATAATGTTGAATGACTGGAATATAGGACTTGATATTATTGCTTGTATTCTTTATTGCCTTGTTCTCGTTTGTTTATTTATTGTACATAAAGAGAAGGAGGTTCTACTGTATAAAATATTACTAGGCGTTAATCATTTTATGGTCGTTGCGTTAACTATTTTCTTTTTATTATTAGAAACCAATAGTATTGCTCCAAATCAGAGTTTTAATATTTTATTCTCTTCTATCCTACTCTTTTGTATAGCGATAGCCGTGCCAATTATTTCACAAGTAAAAAAAGAATATCTAGAAGTTGATTCCTTTTTCCAGGAAAAAAGCATTAGCATTAATGGTCTATTAGCAATGATTGCTTCTACCATCGTTATTTTGAGATGTAACGCTTTATACGAAAACTCTTTTTACTACACTGTAATTGCCTTTGCAGGAATATGGTTTGCTTTAAAATGGAAATTTGAGGCTAAAACTTTTGAAATAGGTAGAGTTATTTATTATTTGTTAACTATTATAATTGGCCTTGTTCTAATTAACATTCAAGACAAAACCTATCAAGATGGACTGTTTAGTTTTGGTTTATTAGGGATCATAGCACTAAATTGGTACCAAAAAGAATTTTACAAAAACGATTTTTATATTCGCTTTTTCGGAATTTTGGGGGTAAATATTTTACTTCTAATCTTAAGTTTTAAATATTTAAGTCATTTTGAAACACTCCAAATTTTCAGTCTATGTGGTATCGCTTTACTCAATCACGAATTTCTTTGGATTGCCTATAAAAGAAAAAATCTTTGTAGTAATAATCAATCGATTTTATATCTGTTCTACTTTTTATTTATAATTATAGGTACTCTAACATTTATTTTCAAAACCACTACGTTTTCAAATGCAAACACAGCTTTCATTAGCATTGGAATAGTGCTTATAGAATTGTATTTTTTATTCATTAAAAGATTTAGAAAATTCACCGATGATAATTTACCCGTTTGGGAAAAACTGAATGTTTTTAATACCGAGTTTATTATTATTACAGCATTAATCTTTGGTATCTCTTGTTTAAAAACGACGTATTTACCTATATACATTGCCGCTTTAGGAGTAATTTTCTTTATTGCTTTTCAAAAATTTATAGAATGTAAACGTTTTTTAGTCTATTCTTTTGCACTAACTGTAGTTGCTATCATTTTAATGGTATCTACAGCTTTAAATAATTCTACAAATAATTATTTAGTTTACCTATCTCAATTTATAACATTTGCAATCACTTTAGGATACTCATATTTGTATATCACAGAAAAGAATATACCTGAAGATAAAAATTATTCATTTATCTTACCTTATATTCAAAATATAGGTCTGTTATTGATTTTACTTATCCAATTAGAAACCAATTGCATTTCCTTATTTTTAATGCTTTTAGCTATAAGTAACTACTTTATAATTAACCGTTTCAAAGTAAAAATCCATCCTTTTGCCATCTCTATAATTGGTCTACTTTCTATCGCCACCTCTTTATATTATAGTGTATTGAAATGGAATCATTTTAGCCTGATTGATTGGTTTTTACAATTGGCTGCAATTGCTCTTGGGATAGTATTAGTTGGTTTATTAGACAAAACAGAAAAAGTTGAATCCCTAAAATCGTATAATCAAATCACCTTAAATGCTTGGTTATCGTTTATTATGTTTTCCCAGTTAGAACACAAATGGTTGCCTATCTTTTGGTGTATCGTAGCTATACTAAATCTGTACTTGTATCATAAGAAAATTAGCAAAGTTAAAAACATCCATTTTGTGTATTATTTGTTAGCCAATTTACATCTTGCTTTCTTTAGTTTTAATTTTTATGAAACCAGATTTTTAATCTTTTATTTATTAATATTTATTTTACTTGGCATGTATATTTATCTAAGTTATAAATGGACCGAAGAATTTAAACAAAAAAACAGCCTATTGATTTACCCCGCTACATTAAGCATAGGTTGCTTTTTATATTTGACTTTTGATAAAGGAATATTAACCTTCTTCTGGATATTAGAAGCTTTAGGATTGCTTATTTTAGGCATTGCTTTGAAAGAGAAATATTTCCGATATGTATCGCTTTCGTTAGTTGGTTTGTGTGTCATCCGACTGATGTTCTTTGATTTATCAAACGCCGACTTCCTGATTAGAGCTTTAGTCTTACTGGGCGTAGGTGTGGTATTGCTAGTAATGAATACTTTATTTAAAAAATATAAGGATAGGTTTGAGTAAAAACATATTGCTAAAAAAATCTGCTGTTAAACTCGGTTTCTTTATTACACCTGACAGGTTTTTCAAAATCTGTCAGGTATAAAAATTGATTATCGAATATAAATTCCTCTTTTTTTGGACTAAAATGGCGTCTGCTGAAAAACTAACTTTTTAGAAAATGGCGCGAAAGAGCATCTAGCGCCAAAAGGAAGCCATTTTTAACAATGCTTTTTTTATTGCTAATTCATTTTTACATAGCATTATTGATTGAACAACTCAATAAAATCAAATCTCTACCAAAAATTCCATTTTGTTAAAATCAAAAATTATAGTTTGACCCTCTTCATAAAATCCTTTAGAGGCGAGTTCTCGAACGTCTGCATCACTTAAATAGGCTATTACTGTACCATCTTTCAGATTGATGCTTTTTCCCATTTCTCTTAATTCGTAAAAATCTAAGTTTATACTTATTGATGCACCGTGGTTTTGCATTCTGTTTCCATAAGGATCAACAAAAGAAAAACTTCCTTTTTCTGAATGATAGTCAATTGATGCTCCATTTATAGTATTTCTAAGTTGAATCCAATTGTTCATTATCAGAATATCTATCTTGTCTATTTGTTTCTGTTTTATCATTTTGCTATAATTTGTTTGTAAAATATGATGGTAGTAACATCATTACGGTTTAAATTTTTCATAAATCCACGTTTCAAAATTCGCCTTTTTTAGTAAAATCTCTTCATTGTCTTGTTTGAACACTAATTGTACATTGTTTCGATTTTCATCCATTTTCAAAACAATTTCTATAGGTCTATTAGGATTTGCTTTTGTAAACAACCCAAACATCTCTTTCTCATCTAATTTTTCAAATAACAATCGAAGCCAACAAGAATTAAGATTTTTAAAAAAACAAAACTTTGTTTAGTATCATAAACGACTATCATAAACTTTTGTTCTTGGAATATCTTGTACTAAAAACTCTTGGTCTTTTTGTATAATGTATAATCCTGTTTTTTGAGCATTATGTCTAAATATTAATTGAAATGCGATACTTTTATCAATTTTACTTATCGCTTGAAATAATTTTTGCTCATCTACATCTATATCAACAGCTTTTTTCTTCTTCTCCTTATTTTGCCAATTGAAGTATAAATAACTAGGTAAGCCTCTAGGTTTTTCTTTGTCATTTTTTAAAGAATCATCAATTAAAACTTCACTTTCACCATTAAACATCTCAGTTATAGACATTTTTAGTGTCATTTTTTCTATTTGGATATCGCTTTTCCAGT
>JASGCW010000012.1:33171-38020 GCA_030053945.1 Limnohabitans sp. | reverse complement strand
CTCTCTGTAGGCAACCATTCAAATTTTTTTTCATTCATATTTTGACAACTGCTTAGTAATGACATAGATAATAATGCCATAAAAATTAAAATTTTCTTCATACTTTATTTATTGTGACCCTTGTGCTATTTCTCTTAGGCGCACAATGTGGTATTTGTCTTTGAATTTGTAATGGGGTTCATAGCCTATCTCGCCTTTTCGAGCCGAAAAATGGAAGTAACGATTGCGTAAATTCATCAGCATATTATGATCATTTACCATAATATTATACTGATCTACAGTAATTTTACCTTTGTCTAGCAATTGCTTTTTTTGTTCAAGCTCTTTGTTTGTATAGTATTTCATTGCAGGCAAGCGTCCTTCTATAAAATCCATAAGGCGTTTTTTTACTTGCGTTAAATCGACAGCAAAATATTGTCCTTTTCCTCCTGTAGGAAGTTTATATTCATTAAAAATATCTTTTAACACAAACATTTCCTTATAGTCTTTATTGGCTAATTCACTCATGATATGCAAAGTAACATAACTATAACGATTGCTTATAGATTTTCGTTCGGCATAGGTTTCGTGCCAAGAGTTAGGCTCAAAAGGTATTATTTCTTCTTTTTTAAACCAGCCTTGCTCGATGAGATTATTTCTATCATTGATTAATATTTTATCATACTCTTCGTCATCAAGCCCATCACCCCAAGTATTGTCAAAATCTAACAATTGTATCTTTTCGCCTTTGCCATGTACATAACTACCTCCTATATCGCTATGCACTCCAGGTAATTCATACTCGTTTCCTGTAGCCACTTTTACTCGCAAAGCTGCTTTGATACTGGTAACCATAAAATTTTCACGATGCTCGTCTTTAGCAATTAAGTGCAAAATTCGTCTAGCTTTGCTAATAGAGTTAAGATCTAACTCTTTTACATCGTTTTTAAAATTAGGACCATAAGTAGGACTACTAGGGTCATATGAAGATACCGTATCATACAATCCTACAAAACGAACCACAACTCTTTCTATCTCAATTTTTGCTTCTTCCAGCTTGAGTCCTAGATGCCCACGAGCTGGAAAACTCGTCTTCCTTTTAGTTGTATAACCGTCGTAATCTGTTAGATTGTCTGTTACTGTATTAGTCTCTTCGTTTGTCGTACTATATAGTATAGGATAATAAGACCCTTTTGTTACTTCATGTACAAAATTGCGCGCTGCCGCTGACCCACGGCTAAAGCCAAAAACATCCAAAGTAAGAGTATTAATTTTCTTGCGCTTTTTCATTTTAACAATTTCCTCAGTCACCTTCTCACACCCTTTTCTCACCTTTGCTCTTATTCCAGTAGGACCAGTTCCCATAGAGACACCCTTGCTAGAAAAGTAAACCGAATCGTCTTTTAAATCTTCGGTACCTATACCTTCTATGTAAATCTTAGTGGTATAAGCATCTACCTCCTTGTAAAAAGGTTCAATGCGAGCAATATTACTTAAATCGTTTTCATAACTTGAATCATCTCCTCCATAACTTTCATAGGCATTTTTTTCTTTTTGGTTTTTTGGAGCTACTCGCGCATTCGTATTGGCACGATTATTACTGGTGCCATCAAAAAAAACACCTATCCTTATATTTATTGCATCTTGTGGCGTGTCATCTGGCGGCGGGGTATAGTCCCCGTAAATAATACTCATAATTCAATTACTTTTTATTGCTACGCAGGTTAATTTTACTATTGCTCACTAAAGTTAAATTTTCTTCAGTCGCTTCAATATTAACTTCATTGGCTATTTTTTCCATTTTGCCGTTTACAATCAATTTGTAATCTTCTTTTACTTTTATAGTAATATTATTAGCTGTTTTAGTTATGCTCATCTGTTTTTAGAATTGGTTTGTTTTATCTGCGCTGTTTACTTGTACTTGTTTGCCACTTTGTAGGGTCATATCTTTTTCTGAACTAAATACGGTTACTTGACCTGCTATTTCGCTAGAAGTATCTGCTTGTCTCTTAAAATCTTTTTGGGCAATCTCGGTTCTATCTGTAGAAGATTCTTGAATGTTACCTGTTGCATTTACATCTATATTACCGCCAGCACTAATTTTTTTATTGCCCCCTGCGGTTTGGGTATGGTCTTTTCCTGCATCTGTAAAAATATCATTACCTGCGTTGACACTAAAATTTTTACCTGCATTAAAACTAATATTTTCTCCTGCTTCAAAAATGATGTCTTTAGGCGCTTTCGCTCGGATAGTACCTTGTCCGTCTAACGTCCAGATATTGCCACTTGGGTCTTCTACAAAAACAGAACCCTGAGCATCGTTCAAAATGATTTTTGTCCCTGAACGTGAATGTATCACTTTATTATCGTTACCCGCCGTCGCATACCCAGAACGCTCGTTACCGTTATACACAGCCCCTAATACAAAAGGTTTTTCAGCATTGTTGTTTTCAAAACCTATTTGTACTTCTTCGCCTATTTCGGGGATAAAATACATTCCTTTGCCACCTCCAGCATGGGGATTAGTCATACGCAACCACGGTGAGTTTTCTTCACGTTGCCATGCAAACTTTACTTTGACTCTTCCTAATCCTTGTGGGTCGTTGTTATCAGTTACGGTTGCGGGTTGTGTGCCTGAAAGCGGATGTGCGAGTACGTGCGTGTATGGGGGTGCTTGCACGCTAGATGGCACACCCTCAAACGTATTGAAATATTTCCCCGTTTCGTCCAGATGGTGCGTTACTTGGGTAATAATATATTCGCCAAAGTATTGTTGCTTGATACCATCGGCTGGATTGTTAGTCGGGGAGAAGGCAGGTTCGGTGATTTTTACTTTGTCGCCTATACGCAAACCAGGTTCGTCACTCTCGCCATAGGCAGTGATTAAACTAGCTGCTTTTCCCTGAGTTTGGGTTTGTACTCGGTCGGATAAGTGAGGCATTGCGCTACTTTCTCCTATGGCTTGCGAATATAAATGTGTTCCTGTTTCAGGGTATAGTCTTTTTGAAGCTTCAAACGCAGAACGTGTATAACCTTGTTCTTGGTGGTTGATTTCAAAGGATGAAATCGTTTGGGTGTCGGCACTTGTAGGCTCATAGCCTAAATATGAAAAGCCTAGTGGCTGTGCTTTCATATCTATTTTTAGACTGTGTACATTATTGCCATAGTATAAGTTATAAGTGTTGCCTTTGTTGGGATCGCCAAGAAATAACTCGGAACCATTATAAAAAAACCATTCTCCTTTTTTTTGTGCTAATCGCTTTAAAAACGAAAAATCACTTTCGTTGTATTGCACGGTATAGGGTAATGATGAGGTGTTTTTAGCATTAAGTTTACTTCGCAATTGCTGTGTAGAGTATTTGTTTAGTACTTGGTTAGTAATATCTCCAACACTCATTTCGGTAAACGATTGTATATGCGGATTGCCTTCCAACAAGATAGTCGGGCTATATCCTTTTATCAAGATATAACTCGCTACCCCAAAATTCCGAACCATTTCGGCACTGGTTACAATTCCTTTAAAATGTAAAGACCCTTCTGTTTTTAGAAAACTAGATTCCGCTGTTATCAAAATGGGTTTACCTATGTAAAACTGTGTTTTATCCACAGCTTGCTCCACAAACTCTCGAGGCATAGGTTGCACTAGGGTAAAATGGTGGTGGTTATTTACTTCTTGATTGATGCTTAATTCTGTAAAACGGTAAAGTGTTTCTCCGTCTATTTCGATGGTGATTTTAGTACCTATTGGCATAAAAATAAAATTTAGTTTGTTATCTATAATATAGCAAATATAGAATATTTTGATAACTATTCAGCAAGTTAGAAAATGACAAAAAACAATTCCAAATAATGGGATTACTTTTTAATAACTTTTGTTATTCAAAAAAATAACACCTAAATAGCTACAGAAAAGGTTAAAAAAATATTAAACATCAAATAAATAGCGATTGAATTCCGTTATTTTAGAACAAATTTTTAAATATACAAACATGAAACTTTACCCTTTGACTGTCTCAAGACTTCAAAATCTAGAAGTAGGACAATTTATTATTCGTTTTTTAAACGATTTTCAAAATCTTAATTTGGATGCTACAACCGATTTAGATTTTAAACGTTCTTATGATAGTTTGTTAGCACAATCGCCTGTATATGATGCTGCATTGAATCAAATTAGAGCTAAAGCAGAAAGTGATTTGCTTATTGAAAAAGACAATATTCGTGATAAAGCAGTTCGTACACTAAGACGAGCGCTTTCTGTAGCCGAGTTTACAGATATAGAAGCCGAGAAAATTGCCTATAAAACTATATTTATTGTTTTAATATAAGGATATAGAAGTTGAAAGTTATGAAGCAGAGAGCCTTGGATTAGACAATCTTGTAGCCGAATTGCGCAATACAAAAAATCTTCCTGCTGTACAGTTATTGGGATTGGAAAAGTACATTAACAAAGTGGAACAAACTAATGCCGTTTTTAAAACTACTTTTGACCAACGTTCTACAACGACAATAAGCACAGAGGTATTTGATACTAAAAAGTTAAGAAAAGCTATTTTAGAAACCTACAAAAATTTAGCCGATTATACACTGGCTATGGCTAATAACAATAGTAATCCTTTTTATAAGGACACATTAGGTGTAATTAACAATGGTCGTAAATATTTTGCCGATCTTGTAGCTAAACGTAATGGTGTGGGTGCTAATAATCCACAAACTCCAATAACTCCTCAGATATAGTTTTGAAGTTATTTATTAGATGATTAAAGCGTTCTAGGGTAGAACGCTTTTTTTTGGACTAAATTGGACTAAATTCTAAAAATAGAAAACTGTCGCTGGTTGTTTTTTGTTTCCCTGAACTCTAGGGAGACCGTCG
>JASGCW010000012.1:0-33071 GCA_030053945.1 Limnohabitans sp. | reverse complement strand
CTGATTGTTTTTTGCTTCCTTGAACTCTAGGGAGACCGTCGCTGATTGTTTTTTGCTTCCTTGAACTCTAGGGAGACCGTCGCTGATTGTTTTTTGTTTACCTGAACTCTAGGGAGACCGTCGCTGATTGTTTTTTGCTTCCCTGTACTCTAGGGAGACTGTCGCTGATTGTTTTTTGTTTCCTTGAACTCTAGGGAGAGCATCGCTGATTGTTTTTTACTTCTATGAACTCTAGGGAGACCTTCATCTTCTCTTAACAACTCCTATTTTTTCGCCAATCTTATTTTTAATATAATCTATCTTAACACTAACCTATCCATTCCTTAAAGTCACTCACTCTTTCACGAGCTACAATTACCTCATCGTCTTTGTAAGTTGGAAGAATGAGTTTTAGTCGTGAATTACTGTACATTTGGATTTCCTTGATGGCTTTCATAGGAACAATAAATTTTCGTGACACACGATAGAAATCTTCAGGATTAAGTTCGGTTTCTAGTTGCTCTAAAGTTCCGTCAAGTAAATAATCACGGTTGTCTAGTGTGTGTAAATAAGTTCCTTTGTCTTGACTATAAAAACACTCTACTTCCTGAATATCAATTAGTTTTAATTGTTGACCTATTTTTACTGTAAAACGTTTTTTATATTCTTTTTCAGCGGGATTCACTAACATTCGCTTAATCATCTCAAAATCTAAAGACAAATTTTGAGGTTGGTTACGCTGTTTGAATTTATTGATAGCTGTTTCTAAATCATCTTCATCAATAGGTTTTAACAAGTAATCGATACTATTGAGTTTAAAAGCTCGCAAAGCATATTCGTCATATGCCGTAGTAAAAATCACAGCACTTTTAATATCAATCGTTTCAAAAATTTCGAACGATAAACCATCAGACAACTGTATGTCTAGAAAAATCAAATCAGGATGCACATTATTTTGGAACCAGTTTACAGATTCTTCAACTGAATGAAGCATTGTACTTACATTCATTCCTAATTTTTCAACTTTTCTTTGTAATAATCGCGCCGCTGGCTTTTCGTCTTCTATGATGATAATGTTCATTATATCTATTTATTTAATCAAAAACGTATTTTTCAAGTTTAAACCAATTGGCTTGTATGTCTTTCTTTGGTGTGCTACAAAAATATACTGGAATATTATTTTCCTCATCTATAGCATATTTATGATGAATTGTTCTTATCAGCTTTTGTTCTTGAAATAAATCTTCAACCACCTCTTTTTCCAAGCCTAAAGTTATATAATTTTCAGACTTTTTCCCAGCACCGAATGTCCAAAAACTTCCGTGTGAACAAATTGGTTTAGGCAAATTATATTTCCTTCCTAAAATAGTAATTGCTCCCGCTTCGCCGTAATTTTCAGCGTAAATTGATGTTTTACTCTGAACATTCTTCGGTAATGATTTGTAAACACTATCTACTAGTTTCACTTGTTCCTCCCAACCAAACATATCTGCATAATCACTGGTTAGCTCATATCTCCCTGCTTCATTTGGTCCTATTTTTTTATATTCTATATATTTATCAATTGGTAAAATCGGAATGGCATCGGGTAAAAAGAAAATAGTTAGTGTGCTTACAATTCCTATAAATCCATAATAAACATAGGTCTTATTTTTTAAAACGTCTTCCATAACAACTGCTCCAATAGCAAACAAAACTGGGTATACTGAAAAAAAGTAATAGCCTTTTGATTGTAAAAACCACATTGCGAAGAAAATGACAATCGTTGCAATCCCGATACTTTTAAATGATTTAAGTTCTGCTTTAAAAAATAACCCATATAATCCAAAAAGCACCACTATTAAAGTGAAAGGTGACTTCAGTTGTTCTATCACAAAATCAAATGGCCCTAGATCATTTAACTGACTTTCTTTTAATTTTTGTAAATGGAGAAATAAAGGAAAATCGTGCCGATACTGCCAGATAAGATTAGGCAAAATCATTATTAAAAAAAACAATCCTGCAATGTAAATTTGCTTATTTGTCAACAATTTCTTGCCTTGAGTAAAAAACAATCCAATTATAATTCCAAAAAGAAATACCCCAAAAGTGTATTTGTTTAGAAATCCAAATCCCGCTACAATCCCTATCCAAATTAAGAAACTTTCTTTTGAAGATTTTAAATATTTAACCAACAAATAAAAAGCAAGTGTCAAGAAAAATTGATCGAAAGCCACGGGTTGAAACAAACAATGGTTTCTAAAAAAAGCTAAAAAGATTAAAAATGTAACTCCAGATAAGATAACGGCTTTCTTTTTACCTTCTAATTCTAAAACAGTCAGAAACATTAAATACATCATTCCCAATCCAGCCAATGTTGAAAACATTCTGACTCCTAAAAGATTATAATCGAACAACCAATAAGACAATTTGCCAACAAATGCAATGAAAGGCGGAAATTCAAAATAACCCCAAGCTAACTTTTCACTAACCGAAAGATGCAATAATTCATCTCGATGAAAACCATAATTCTGATTTCCAATAAGATGAATTATTAATTTAATAGCTAAAAAAGTAAAAATTAGTGGGTAATATTTTTTCATATCAGTAATCAGTACAAATCCTTTATAAAGCAAACTACTCTTTCCACTTCTATAAATCCCAATCTTTTATGAAAATCAATACTAGGAATATTAGAAATATCAGTGTCTGATGCAATTTGAGTTAATCCTTTTTGTTTTGCCCAATTTTCAGCTAATGCTACTAATTTTCTGGCAACACCATTTCCTTGATGATTAGGTTTTACATAAATTCCTTCTATGTATGCTACTGGAGAACTTTCAGCTCCTTCAACATATTCGTTACGAGTTGTTATATGAATAAATGCAAAATAATTTTCTTGATCTTTAACCAAATAACAAATTTGATTTTTTAAGCCAATAATTTGTTTGTAATTGTCATATTCTTCTTCATAATCACAATCATTCCAAAGTTCTAAAACAAGTTTGATAAACGAATCAATATTCTTTAATGACAATTCTTCTTCAATCATTTTATTCCCACTTATTATTTTTATCTTTCTCCATTAACTCTTGAATTTTACGTTCTTCCCAGTTTTGACCAAAAATCATCTCAGGCAAAAAAACCGACAAGCCGTGAACTAACAAACCAATTCCCCAGAAAAAAAATGTAAGAAAATTTTTAACCTGAAAGTACGTCTCTCCTTTATCAAGATTCTGAATATTTAAAATCACAATCATAGTATTAATCACTACAAAAACCATAGCGTGGGTATAAAAACCTTTTATTTTTTTTACTCGTTGTAAAGCACTATGATATTTTGCTTCTTCAGGAGTTGAAGGAACAAAATCTTTTATCCTTCTACGCTCCGCTCTTCTTTGTCTTCTACTCTCGATACTCATTTTACTGATATTTGTTTTGATTTCTTTTTTCTTCTTCTAAAAACTCTTGAATTTTACGTTCTTCCCAGTCCTTACCTAAAAATGAAAGCAAGTTAAACACTCTAGCTCCGTGAAAAAAAAGACCTATTCCCCAACCTGACATAGGCCAAAAAAACCAAATATGTTCAGGAGAATACTTTAGGTTGATGAACACAAAAAATAACATTACACAAATATATGAAGTCAGATGCCCATAAAAACCTTTTATCTCATCAACTCTTTTCTTAGCACGTTGATATCTTTCAAATTCGGAGTTATCTATATTTTCCATAATTATTCCCATTTATTTGTTACTTCACTTTCTCTTTCCATTTCTTTTTTCAACTGGTTTTTCTCCCAATTTGCTCCTAATACATTTTCAATAAAAAATAATTTTATTCCTTGTATTGCAAAAACAAAAGTCCAACACCACATAAAAGTTTCATTTATATAACGAATAGGAAAAAAATTGAGTGGTGCACCTAAATATGTTTTAGCAAAATAAATTCCTAGACCTATTATATATATAAAAGAATGGTCATAAAATTTCTTCATTCTTTGAACTCGCTCTTTAGCTAATTCTAAAGCAATTTGTTCTGATGTCTTACCATTTTCCATAACTAATTCCATTTATTATTAGACTCTTCTTGTTTTCTTAGAATTTCATTTATTTTTCTTTCTTCCCAACCTTTACCATAACCAAACGTTTCTAGAGCGTGAAAGAAAAGTCCCATTCCCCAACCAAGCATAGGAAACCAAAACCAGTGAAAATGTGAAGTATTCAAATTAATAAAGATTAAAACAGGAATAACACAACAATATGAAATTAAATTTCCATAAAAACCTTTTAGTTTTTCTACACGCTCTTTGGCTCTCATATAAGCCATATTTTCATTATATATATTTTGACTTTCCATAAATGCAATTTGTTTGGTTAAAATTGGAATCATTACTCTGAAAAATTCCTTAGTTTCTTCAATTAAAACTTTTCGTTCAGAAATTAAACCATATCGGTTTACAATGTTTTGTAATCCTACTCCTCTTCTATCTTGCAAAACTTCTTTCTTTTGCAGGTTATTTTCAACAACTAAATAATTATTTTCAACATAAATTCGGATGTGCAGCGGTCGTTGTTCGCTAACAACATTGTGCTTGATTGTGTTCTCTAAAAGCAACTGTAATGACAATGGTACCACTTTAGCTTCTGGATTATTAAAATCTGTTGGAAGCTCAAATGTGATACTATTTTCGAAACGCATCTTAAGCAAATTCATATATGTTTTTGCAAACTGAAGCTCTTCTTCTACTGAAATTAATTCTTTGTCTTTCTGCTCAAGCACATATCGATATATTTTTGATAACGAAGTGGTAAACCTTTGTGCTGTATCAGGATTTTCTTCTATCAATGAACTTAACACATTCAAACTATTGAATAAAAAATGGGGATCAATTTGATTTTTTAAGGTTTCAAACTTAGCCGAAGCCGTTCCAGCAATTATTTTTTGTTCTGTAACTTCTTTTTTAGCAGTATTTTTCCAATTAATCATAAAACTTCTTGCATGCATAAATAAAGAAACACACAAGGAGAGTATAACATAAAAAAAGTGCACCCAAATCATTTGATTGTCAAAAAAAGTACTCTCCTCTTTATGTTGAATTATAATAAAAGTCCAGTAATTGATTATTAAAACTGAAGGTATTGTATATAAAACTGAAGCTATAATACCTGCGTAAACTCTGTTATTTGTATGCTCTAACCAATTCCATTTTTTATCTAGAAAATGATTTATGACGCCTAATCCAAATCCAATACCAAATGAGTATGTAAAACAAATAAGCATCGTTATTAAAAAAGTCATATAGGTAAATTGTCTAGCTTGCAATAGGGAAAAAACCACAGTTAACACTAAAGCTATTACAACACAAGCTTTAAAACCTTTTTTTAAACTATTAAATGTTATGATTTTATCGTTGTCCATACTCATCTTAAATTATTACTTACAATTTGCTGTAATTTGTTTTGCTCTATCTAATCCCCATTTAGGATGAAATGGTGATTCAGGCTTAAAGTTATTAAAAAGTTCAATAGAACGGGCTATTTCCGCACAGATAGGTTTAGTATCTGCACCCGTCCATTTTGCACCACCCAATTCAAATTCGGCTTTACCAAAAACGGCTCTCGGATTGTTAGGATTAATAGCCAATGCTTTACCGTATTCTGTCATAGTTAAAGACGAATATTTCATACCGTTAGTCATAGGATCTTGTACTAAAATAGCCGTATAAATTAAAGCTTGTAGTACGTGTATTTCTTCGTTATTTGCACTTTTTGCACTAGCACTATTTAAAGCTGTTTGTGCTTTTTCAATTAACGAAGTTGATTTTTCTTTGTTAGCTGGATTAAATGCGTCTAAGCAATTTATTAATGCCACATAATAATCTGGTAACCAATTTGTTTTTTCTGCCGAAGCTATTCGCTCAAAGAAAGCTGATGCCTCTGCTGATTTTCCTTCTTTCCAAATTCCGAAGGCTTTTCCCATTCCTTCTTCAAATTTTCCTTGCTGTCCAAACACTGTTGAACAAATTAATAATAATGCTGTTGTGATTAATCGTACCATAATTTTATTGTTTATTGTTATTATTTACTATTTGTAATTTCTTAGGGCTGGAAGATGGAAGCTTGAAGATGGGAGTTGGTGCTTCGACAAGCTTAGCAACCTTTGGGAGATTAAATAATCTATGATAATATAAATTGAAAACAATTTCTTCCTGCATTTCCTCCAAGGTTTAAAGTTCAATGTTTAAAGTTAAACTTCCATCTTCTGTCTTCCCTCTTCCTTCTTCCCTCTTCCTTCTTCCCTCTTCCTTGCCTAAAACTTAATTTGAATTTCTTTACTTTGACTTAAGTTAAACTTAGCATCATTATACTTTGGAGGTCCCATCATACCTCTTGCATTATTAGACGCTACATAATCTTCTTTAGGTATACCTATAAAGTTTTTATCCAATTCGTTGTTATTATTCTCGTCGTGGAAAAGCGAAAATGCATATTCTCCCTTTGTCAAGCCCTCAAATACTACATAGGCGGAATTACCTTCAATTTTTGCCTTTGCTCCTTTTAGCGATTTTTTCAAAAAAGTACCTTCAGAATCATACAATCCCACCATCACTTTTCCGTTGTTGTTTTTAAAACCACTAATTTTTATTTTCAAATTTACTTTTGCCTCCTGAGCAAAAACTCCTACACTTGCTAACATTATAAATGCTAAAATATTTTTTCTCATAATTTTTGATTTGATGTTTTATTTAATTTGATACTCCAAAATTACTTTGAACCTACTACCTATAAAATTTATACTTACCGAACTGTCGTTTTTGATGGATGAAATGTTTGTTCTAGTTAAAAAGCCATTAGGCAAAAGGTAATAATCTATCAACTAATAGCATATGACTACTCACTATTTACTTATCCCTGAACAACTGAATACTGGGTAAACTGACCACTGAATTCTGAACACTGAACACTGAATACTGCGACTGCCCACTTTTCACTTCCAATTAAAGATTATCCAACTGATTTGATTTTTTATCCGAACTAATACTCCAAAAGAATCCCACAAAGAAAAATCGATCTGCTGGTTGCCCTATTGCTTGTCTTTGAAATTGACCATTCACATCTGGCGTATTAGCATACTGATAGCCAAAAATATTATCGCGCCCTAAAACATTTGAAACCGAGAAATACAATATTTTTTGCGTTGTCAACAAATAAGCCCAACTTAAACTTAAATTATTATAAGCTTTAGTTCTTCCGTTCATAAATTGCGCTTCATTTGGATCATTGTATGGTCTGCCAGATGCAAAAGTATTAGTGAAACTTACCTGTGATTTCCATTTGTCAATCCAATATTTCCCCACAAGAGAAAGTGTATGATTAGCTACAAAATTAGGTTGTACTTCGGCTCTGAAATTTCTATAATCTCTCTTACTATCAATATAAGAATACGAAACCCAATATTCTAGATATTTGATTGATTTTCGGTCTTGCCAAAAAATATCTACTCCTTTCGCATATCCAAATCCATCATTGTTATAGATACTATTGTATTCAGGTCTAATGGAATTAAACTTCACTAAGTCATCATATTTTTTATAATACAACTCTCCTCTCAAGGTTCTTTTATCTTTAGAATACATATAATTCAAAATATAATGTTGCGTATTTTCTAAATTCAAATTCTGAAAATATTTCAAATACTCTTGTTTAGGCGCTTGATGAAAATCTCCATATGCCAATGAAAACTGACTGTTTTTTGAAATTTTATAAGCCAAAGAAGCTCTAGGCTCTACTATATTTTTATTCAACAAATCATTTCGAAAAGCTCTAACACCAACTTTCAACGCAAATTCTGATGAAAAAAGGAAATCTGTTTCCGAAAAAATAGCACCAATATTATTCTTATATCCATAATTGAAACTTCTCATTGTAAACGGTGTAAAACTTTCCTCAAAATTTGTATGGAAATAATCTACTCCAAAAGCGGTATTAATTGCATTTGATAATTTCTTTTCGACCTTAAATTTAATATGCGAAGCTATTTCGTGATTTTCTAAATTATCCTGATTCAAGTCAACATATACATTGTTTAACCCCAAACTTGTACCTGTTTGAATTGTCCAACCCTCCCCTACTTTTACCTTATAAGAAGAATTCAGATAAAAATTATTATTCTTATTGTTAATCCTGATTTTAGAAACATAATTAATATCCTCCTGATTCAAATCGAATGTAGCATAATCAAAAGCCGTATAAAGTTTAAACAATCCTTTTTCAATTTTTTTTCTAAAAATAGCTTCACCTGATACCCCTTGAAACGGGCTGTTCCAATCTACTTTTTGAGGTACCATCCACTGATATGGTTTCAAATTGATATATGAAGTGTTTACACTCAACGAACTGGTTTTCCATTTTTTTGTTTTTCCAAAGCCTACGCCAACAGTCATTAAAGAAATATCCGTTTTATCTTGATCTGGCTCAGAAATAGAATTCATCAATAAAACACTTGATAAAGCATCTCCAAACTCTGCCGAATACCCTCCTGTTGAAAAAGTCATTCCATTAAATAAAAAGGGAGAAAAACGCCCACGTGTAGGAAGGTTATTTGGAGTTACTCCATAAGGTTGCGCCACGCGAACACCGTCAATATAAGTTTGGGTTTCGTCACTATCACCACCGCGCACTAAGAGTCTGCCGCTTTCTGCATTTGCCTGTGCTCCTGGCAATGTTTGTAATGCCCCTACAACATCACCTAGTGCTCCCGCAGTAGTAACAATATCTAACGGTTTTAATGCTGAAACTTTACTGTTATCACCAGCTTTAAATGATCCCGCAGTAATCACAACAGCATCTAAGGTATTCACATTAGGACGTAATTTGAAAGTAATAGGTTTATATGTTTCAATTACGATAGGTGTTTTCAAATCATCAAACCCTAATTGGGAAATTGACAGTATTTGATTTCCTTTTTCGGTAGTTTGAAAAGTAAACTCTCCTTTTTCATCTGAAGTTGCTCCATCATAAGTACCTTCCACAAATACATTTGCACCTACTAGAGGTTTGTCTTTTTTATCTACTATCTTACCAGAAATAGTAGTTTGCGAAAAACTTGTTATTGAAATAAATAATACTAGAATTTTAAATAATGTTTTCATTTTTTTGTTATTGATGAGTCAAAGTTACAACCCTAATCCCTGTGATAAAATATAAGTTAACCGAATTGTAATTTTTAATGGATGAATTGTTGGATAGGATTTGAGATGGAAGATGGTGCTTCGACACTTCGAGAACTCTTCGACAAACTCAGTGTGGCACCTCAGTGTCCGTTCAGCAACCTTGGACGATGGAAGATGGAAGTTTAATTTCTTATTTGAGATTTGTTGGAATTTTTGACCAAGAGTTTTTATATCTTTGAAAAAAAACCGAAATGAAAAAAAGCTTCATAGTATTACTTCTATTATCAACTTTTGTTGGTAAATCACAAGACTTTTTCGAGAAATTCAAAAAATCATTAAAAGAAAAAGAACCTTTTGAAAAGACCGAAGCTATTATAAAAGAATGGGAGGCTAAAGATTCAAATGACCCCAATTTATATGTAGCCGCTTTTAACTTATATTTTAGCGAATCAAGAAAAGAAGTTTTAGCTCTAGACACTAAGCCAGGAAAAGGAGAACAACTTGAATTGAAAGATGAAAAAAATAATACAGTAGGATACCTGCATTCTACAAACTTAAGAGTGGATTCCTTTTTTGATACTAGTATTAAATATATCGATCAAGGAATAGCCAAATTCCCAAAAAGACTAGATTTACGTTTTGGAAAAATTTTTGCCTTGGGTGATTTCAAAAAATTAGATGAGTTCACAAACCAAATCATAAATACGCTAGACTATTCTGTGTCTATCAATCACAAATGGCTTTGGAAAGAAAACAAACCTTTAGAAGATGAAATAATCTTTATAAAATCTGCTATACAAGATTATCAAAACACTTTGTTTAACAATGAAGATATTAAAAACCTAAGAAAAGTTGGTTTAAAAATGGATAGTATTTTCCCTAATGACGAGGTAATTTTATCAACCTTAGGAACTAGCTATCTACTGGAAGAAAATTATTCCGAAGCATTAACGATATTTCTTAAGGCAAATAAAATTAATCCTAAAGACACGATCATACTTAACAATATTGCTTTTAGCTATTCTAAATCGAACGACACGATTAATGCTAAAAAGTATTACCAATTGATGTATGACAATGGGGATGAAAAACAAAAGAAAATAGCTAAGGAAAAATTAGATAAATTGAAATAATTAGGATAGTTCTACTCAATACTTTTTATCAATCTAACTTATTAATAAAAGTCAATACTATGAAAAACTTAATTTACATTTTTTTGCTAGTAATAACAATAAAAAGTACTGCACAAGAAAAATCTATTTACGATGAAAAGTTAGCCAAAGAAGTTGGAGCCGATGAATATGGAATGAAAAATTATGTTTTCTGTATTCTTAAAACGGGCAGTAACACCACCGCTACAGCAGAGGAAAAGAAAAAATACTTTGAAGGCCATATGGCTAATATTAATCGGTTGGCCGAAGAAGGCAAATTAGTAGTTGCTGGACCATTTATGAAAAATGAACGCAATTATAGAGGTATCTTCATTTTTAATTGTACTACTGTCGAAGAAGCTCAAAAATTAGTTGAAACAGATCCAGCAGTACAAGCAAAAATCTTCGAAGCTGAGTTAACGCCTTGGTACAGCAGTGCTTCTTTAATGCTGGTAAAAGACCAACATAAAAAAATAGCCAAAACTAAATTTTGAGATAAAACACTTAAAAACAGGATTTTATTTTCTATTTTTATCAACCAAAAACTTGATTTAAATGAAAACAAAACTGCTCATATCATATTTACTAATAAGTCTAACAGCAATTAGTCAAAATACTCCAAAAAATATCCTTTTTATTGGCAATAGTATAACCTACTTCAATGATATGCCTATTATCTTTAGAGATATGGCCAATAATAAAGGGAAAAATGTATCAACTGATATGTATGCTCCTGGCGGAACAGGTTTTGTAAATCATGTAGATGACAATGCTGTTTATGATAAATTTAGAAGTAAAATTTGGGATGCTGTTGTTCTACAACCTGGCTCAGGTGAATCAGCTGGGGTTTCTTGGCCAGTAAACACAACCATACAACGAGGACAAAAATTAGTAGATTCAATTCGGAAATATAGCCCTTGTGCAAAAATATTTTTATATCAAATTCCGTATGGTGTTAAGTCAACTGATGGGACAACTGGTGATTATGACAATTATCAAACTACACAAACAAAAATAAAAGATTCTATCACTAAACTAACTGATGGTTTACGCTTACAAATGGTTCCTGCTGGCGAGTGCGCTCGTATGCACTATACCGCTCAACAAGATTTGTTACTTCATAGCACATTCAATGATATTCATCCTAATTTAAATGGATCTTATCTAGTGGCTGCGGCTATGTTTACCACTATCTTTCAAGAACCTATAACAGGTTGCACTTCCTATTCAGGGGTTACTCAATTAACAGCTGAATATTTTCAAGGAATTGCAGATCAAGTTGTACTGACCAACAAACCACTTTGGCGAATTAACACCCATAATCTTCATGCTGAATTTAATTACACTCAAAATAATGCAACAATAACATTTACTAATCTTTCAACAAATTACACAAATCTAGAATGGGATTTTGGAGACACTATAACAAGTACTGATGCTAATCCTATACACACTTACAGTACCAACGGAGTTTTTACAGTAAAACTAAAAGTCATCAGCAATGGTTGTGAAGAAATTTTCACCAAAATAATTGACCTTAGTGGTTTATCTACTAGCGTATTTACTTTTCAAAAAATTGAATTATACCCTAATCCTACTCAAAATGAACTTAACTTCGTTTCTCCTATTGAAAATTCTATCAAAATCATAGATAGTTTAGGCAAAACAATTTGGTCATCTGAAGAAAAAAAGAAAATATGGAAGATAAATGTTTCTAATTTCGCTAGTGGGATTTATTTTTTAACTACAAATACTAGAGAAGTATATCGTTTCGTGAAATCATAAACAAATTTAAGGCCATAGCATAAAATCTTATCAACAAATCATAATTCGTAATTCATAATTCATAATTTATATTTTACCTTTGATGCCTGTTTAAATATTTGCGACTATGATTTATAAGTTTAGAGTAATTCTAGATGCTGAAGAAGATGTTTTTAGAGACATTGCCATTGAAGAAAAAGACACGTTAGAAGATTTACACAATGCCATTGTCAACGCTTTTGGTTTTGATGGAATGGAAATGGCAGCTTTTTATACATGTGATGATAAATGGAATCAAGAAGATGAAATTCCTTTATTTGATACTGGCGACAATCCTGGCGAAGGATTAACGATGGGTGACTATTTACTATCTTCTTCTTTTGATGAAGAGCAAACCAAAATGATTTACGTTTACGATTTCTTGAATATGTGGACATTTTTTGTTGAATTAGCCGCTATTGAAGAATCTGAAGGTGGTGTTAGTTACCCTGATTTACTTTTCTCTCACGGAATTATGCCTATGAGTGCTCCAGACAAAGAATTTGAATCTGAAAAAGGTGATTTTCATAGCGAGTTTGAAGACGATTATGACGACGAAGACTTCGATATGTTTGAAGGAGACGATTCATTCGAAGATTACGGATTTGAAGAAAATTGGAATTAAAAGCCCCCTAACCCCCAAAGGGGGAATTTCGAGGCTAAAAATTATAATAAATTATTAAACACAATAAATTCCTCCCCTTTGGGGAGGTCAGGAGGGGCTTATGATTAACCTATTCAATACACACATAGACAACCTTTCTATTCATAGAGTAGGAAACAAAAGTCGCAATGAAGCTATTTTCTTATCTGAAAATCCTTATGGATTAAATGATGAGATTATGCCTTTACTAAAAGAATTTTTCTTTAAACCATTCAGAGATAAAGAAGAAAACTATTACCAATTTGCCCACGATGTAGATTTAGAATACAACGAGATGTATAATTTGGCATCGGAAATTTTCAATAACCCCAGTAGTGTACACGAAGTTTCTAAAAAAATCACAAAACATTTATTTGAGCAATCCAATCATCCGCATATCAAAAATGGAGAAGTATATATTGCTTATCTAACAAATGTTTCTATAGACAACAAACCTTGTGATGCCATTGGTGTTTTTAAAAGCGAAATAAAATCAGATTTCCTTCAATTTGAAGAAAAAGAGACGCAACTTGAAATGATTTTGCAACAAGGAATCAATTTGCAAAAATTAGATAAAGGTTGTTTGATTTTCAACTATAAAAAAGAAGAAGGATATAAAATCCTAACTGTAGATAGCAATCGTTATGATGCGCGTTATTGGTTAGAGCATTTCTTAAGTGTAGATGCTTTCCAGGACGAGAATTTTATGACAAAAAAATACTTGAAATTCTGTCAAGACTTTGCTAAAGAAGTTGTTTTACCAGCAGAAGACAAAAAAGAAGAAGTTTTGTTTATGAACCGTGCTGTAAATCACTTTGCAAAAAACGACAATTTTGAAGAAACCAACTTTTTAAATGAAGTAATAGACAATCCTGATTTGATTTCAGAATTTAAAAACTACAAAGTTGATAAAGGAGAGAAATATAGCATTGAAGATTTAACTTCATTTCCTATTGCAAATGCAGCAGTTACTGATGCACGTCGCAAAATGAAAAATGTAATTGAACTGGATACAAATATCCAAATCAAATTAGATTTTGTAAATCCAGAAAGTGCAGAAAAATTTGTAGAAAAGGGCTGGGATGAAGAAAAACAAATGTATTATTATCTTGTTTACTTCAACAAAGAACAAAAATCATAATATTCAATAATACCAACAAAAAAAGGAATGATTAAAAACCATTCCTTTTTTATTTTAATAACTAACTCTATATAATCATTTTTTCAAAACAATTTTTCTTGTTAAAGTCTGATTACCTGAAGTAATTTTCATAAAGTAAACCCCTTCGCTTTCATTCAGATTTAAAGTTGTTTTATTAGAATTTAGATTTTGGTCTAAAACAAGTTGTCCAATTACATTATACACCTGAACTTTAGCATTTTTATCTAATACATCATTAGTAAAAACAATATTAATTTCACTAGTTGTAGGGTTTGGATAAACTGAAAGTGCATAATCAAAATCGTTAACTCCTAAAGCAGTTACATTGATAGTCGTTATAACAGGAATTCTATTTTGACCAGTAACTACTAAATCTGCCGTACCTACAGCTAAAGCACCTGAGGCTAAAGTCAAAGTTACAGTACCCGCTGAACTAGTAAAACCTGAAGCGATTAAAACTCCATTTTGAGAAATTGCTACTTGAGAGTATGGCATCGCATTTATTTGTAACGTAGTAGAACTAGTTGCTAAACTTGTAGGAGATGTACTAACACTATTAACTTGAGGAGTACCAATAAAAGGTATCAAAGTAGGATCACCCATTAAATGATAAATTTCCCAGTAATATTGTTTCAAAGATGAAGTTGAAGCTTGAACAGCAATATTTCCTGATCGTATCATTTGGCTTTGTGAAATGTACCAACTAGCTGTATTATTTACTTCATTAGCCATAGTATGCCAATAGGCATCAAAAGCACCTCTATCTGTAGTTGCATAAGTAGGTTGCGCTACAATATTTGCAGTATTACCTACAGCCCACCAATAATCCTCATCCCAATAAGAAAGATTTGAACCACCAATATATCCTACAGCTCCACTATTTACTTTTCTTAAGGCATTTTCGCCAAAACATCCTTGTTCCTCAAATTTATTTGACTGACAACAATTCCCTATCCATACTCCAAATTTTCCATTATTTTGCAAACCTGCCAAATCTGCTCTACTAAAACCAGGCGACGCCCAACCATCTGAACTACAATGAGCCGAATAATTAGCAAAACCTAAACCTGAATTTACTTTACTAATAATAGCTGCACTTACCGCATCATTATCTAAAGGTTGGTAGTATGTAGTTGCATTTACATTATTACCTGCTTTAAAATAATTTTGTTCTCCATAATAAACCTGACCATTACCCCAAACCATTTCCATACTTGCATCATCTCCAGCAAGTATTACAGCTTCGCGTAAAAAAGCAGGATCACTAAAAGTATATCTTTCATAAGTTAATGTTTTATCAATTTGAGGTTGTAATTCAGCAGTAGTATTTGCAGAAAACCTACCATAATATACCTCTGGTAAATCATCATTTGTATATTCACAATAACGAAGATCTGTTACGTGATCTGTTTGACTGGTCCCAGTCCAAGAAGGCACTTGTCCAACATCACCAACAAATAAAACATATGACATAGGCGTGCTACCAGTATAAATATTTTTCAGATAAGCTTTAATAGCTTCTTTAGTAGTACCTATAACATTAGTATATCCTACTGTTACCTTAAACCCTTTTTTAATTTTCCAAGCAATAAAAGGAGCTAATTGAGACTGAAACATAGACGAAGAAACTATCACTAAATGAGTTGGACTTTGTGTGATAAGTTCACGCGTATTGTAACTTAATTTATTAAAAAACTGTAAGCCGTTATTGTCAAACGACTGTCCATATTTTTTCTTAATAGATTGTGTTTTTGCATGATCCGCACCAATAAATTTCACTCTAACCTTCAAATTATTCAAAACTCTTAATTTATTTTGAACAGCATTATATTGTATAGGAGCAATCTCTAAATTCCCTATACTTACATCTCTCATTTGACCAGCGTGTTTATAATTCACTAAGCTAGTCACATCAAATCTATCTTGAGAGTAAACATCTCTATCCATTATATAAGCTGGAGCGGCTTTACTCTTTGACAAGGATTCTCTGGCAGGTACTATTTTATTAAGAAAACCTTCATAAGACAAGTCAATTAATTTTTCTTGATATGACACTACTTCAAATTCAACTTTAGCTTCTTGTGGAATCTCAATTAATTTTGTCAAAATAGGAATATTAGGTCTTCCAACATCATATATATGAGATAACGATTCTTGAGAAAGATCAACAAAATCACCTTGGGGGGTGTTAATTTTTTTAAGTTCAATTTGAGAAAGATTTAATTCCAAATCAAAACCATTATTGGTCATATTTGAAATCTCAAAAGAATTTTTTGAATTTAGATTAATAATCTTTTTATCTTGCTGAGCAAAAATGCTCACAACAGAAAAAAACAGAAAAATTTGTAGGAGTTTAATTTTCATAACTTAAGTTTTTTGTTGTTTTTAAAATTCATTTTTATTTATAAAAAATAAAAAAATCACTAGTAAAATATTAATATTTTTCAAATACCTTATTTTTTTAGCAACTATTACAACAAAAATAAAAATTTTAACAAAAAAAATAATTTTTATTAAAAAAAATAGACGTAATGCAAATTTTACGTCTATATTATAAGAAAAAAGCTATAAAAAATTTTTCAATGAATTATTTCAAAAACTGTAACTATTCAGCTATCACTTTGTTGGTTTTATTATAAATAGGGTTGCTATTAAACATAGTTTCTTTATTACACCTGACAGGTTTTGAAAAACCTGTCAGGTGTAATAGCTTAAAATCAGGTGATTATTCAACTCTATTGATAAAATCATATTGCTTTAAAAACTTACTAATCAATAAATAACAATTATTAGACAAACCCTAACTAACTGAATAGTTACAAAAAACTAAAAGCAAATTCATTTATTTTAAAATTTGTTGTGTATGCTCCTTCGTTTTTACATTAGCGATAATATCTTCAATAACACCTTCTTCATTTATTACAAAAGTGGTGCGATGAATACCATCAAACTCACGTCCCATAAATTTCTTAGGTCCCCAAACTCCAAAAGCATTTATAACCGATTTATCTTCATCTGCTAATAAAGGAAATGGAAAATCAAATTTATCACTAAACTTCTTTTGCAATTTTATCGAATCGGCACTAACACCTATCAATTCATAATTAAGCGCCTGAAAACGTTCGTAATTATCTCGCAAATCACACGCTTCGGCAGTACATCCAGGAGTATTTGCTTTTGGATAAAAAAACACCACAAGTTTCTTTCCTTTGTAATCACTTAGTTGATGTGATTTGCCATTTTGATCTATAGATGAAAAATCTGGAGCATTATCCCCAATATTTAAATGTGTCATTTTTTTGTGTTTAAAAGTTAAGTTTTTAGATTTACCAAAAATAACCAAAATGACCAAAGCTGAAAAAGTAACATTTGTTATAAATACGTTAAAAGAATTTTATCCCACAATTCCAATTCCACTAGATCATAAAGACCCCTACACACTTTTAGTAGCCGTGTTACTCTCGGCCCAATGCACAGATGTAAGGGTAAATCAAATTACTCCTATATTGTTTGCAAAAGCAGATAATCCATATGATATGATAAAACTTTCTGTGGAAGAAATTCAGGACATCATCCGCCCTTGTGGTTTATCACCTATGAAATCGAAAGGAATATATGGGCTGTCCCAAATTTTGATTGAAAAACACAATGGAGAAGTTCCACAAAGTTTTGAGGCTTTAGAAGAATTACCTGCTGTAGGGCACAAAACTGCTAGTGTGGTAATGAGTCAAGCTTTTGGTGTTCCTGCGTTTCCCGTAGATACACATATACATCGCTTGATGCATCGATGGAATTTCTCAGACGGTTCATCTGTACAACAAACAGAAAAAGATGCCAAACGACTATTTCCAAAAGAACTTTGGAACGATTTGCATTTACAAATTATATGGTACGGTCGTGAATATTCTCCTGCAAGAGGTTGGGATTTAGAAAAAGACATTATTACAAAAACTATTGGAAGAACTTCCGTTTTGAAAGAATACTATAAAAAAACAGCCCGATAATTCGGGCTGCAAGCTGTAAGCTTAGTTGTTTTAGTTTGCATTAATTTCTACATTCTCTTCGCCAACTTTAACTACTTTCAATGCTTTAGAGTAGTTCAAAATGAAACTTACTGTTTCTTTCTTCGGTAACATTTCTTGTGTTGGACTTGTTTTCTTAGTGTAAAGTTTTGCCATAGTTTTGTATTGATTATATAACTATAACGCAAACTTTATTACAATATTGTTAGTTTGTCAAAATAATTTGATTTTGCTCTATAATTCTTCTCAAATTCAATACAGCATAACGCATTCTTCCTAACGCAGTGTTGATACTCACATTTGTAAGTTCTGCTATTTCTTTGAAACTCAAATCGTCATATATGCGCAATTCAATAACTTGTCTCTGATCATCTGGCAACTCAGCAATTAATTTTAGCAAGTCATTTTCAACTTGTTCAGTAATCATTTTAGACTCAATATTAGGACAATTGTCTGACATTACAGAAAAAATGGAAAATTCTTCTGTCTCTCTAAAAAGTGGCATTTTTTTATCTCTTCTAAAAGTATCAATGATTAGATTGTGAGCAATACGCATTACCCAAGGCAAAAATTTCCCTTCTTCATTATAGGTTTTTCCTTTCAAAGTTCTAACAACTTTAATAAAAGTATCCTGAAAAATATCATCAGCGATATCTCTATCTTGCACTTTAGAATAAATAAAACCATAAATTTTTGCTTGATGACGTTCAATTAAAATTGCTAAAGCGTTTTCTTCTCCGTCAATGTAATTTCTGACTAATAAAGCGTCTGGTAGTTGATTTGTGGCCATAACAATACTTTTTTTTGATTCTGGATTTAATCGTTATAAGAGAAAATTCTCCTTAAAAAGTATTTGTATTTTATAGGCCTACGTCTTTTAGTATTATATTATCCAAATATAAGTTAATTTTATTATAAAAAAACAAAAAAGCAAAAAAAATCAACTTATATCACAAAATAAAAAAGCATTGCTATAATTTAAGCAATGCTAAAACTCTTATATTTCGAAAATTGAATTTAAAAAAAATATAATTGCCAATTACATCAATCCAAAAACAAAAACAGCTACAAGTGCACCTATTACTGGTCCTACTACAGGAATCCAACTATATCCCCAGTCACTAGTTCCTTTATTTTTAATTGGTAAAATAGCGTGCATAATTCTAGGACCTAAATCTCTAGCGGGATTAATCGCATAGCCTGTTGCTCCTCCTAACGATAACCCAATTCCTAAAACTAATAATGCTACTGGTAAAGCATCTAAACTTCCTAAAGAATTTTCAGGTCCAGCTAAAAACAAAACCCCAAAAACCAAAGCAAAAGTTGCAATAATTTCTGTTATTAAATTATGAAACGTATTTCTTATGGCAGGTTCATTACAAAACGTTGCTTTGATTAAACCTACATCTTCTGTTTCATCATAATGCTGCTTGTATGCTATATAAACCAAAGTAGAACCCATCATCGCTCCTAAAAACTGAGCCAAAATATACATAGGTACATTTGCCCATTGAAATTTACCTAAAAATGCTAATGCCAAAGTAACCACAGGATTTAGATGCGCACCACTACCCTTTGAAGAAATATAAACTGCTGTAAACACCGCTATTGCCCAACCAAATGTTATAACTATCCAACCCCCATTATTTCCTTTCGTTTTATTGAGTACCACATTAGCAACCACTCCGTTACCCAATAAAATTAAAATCATCATACCGATTAACTCGGCCATAAAAGGACTCATCATACTTTGTTTTTTTAGTTTATTAAATATTGTTGGGCTAATCTCTTAAAATTAGCTATTTGTTCTTGCTGCCAAGCTTCTGTTTTGTTCTTTTCTTTTGTTAAAATTGAAGCGACAACAAATGCACACTCTATAGAAGATTGAGCATCCAAAAATAACAATCTTATTCTTCTTGCTAAAATATCTTCGAGAGTTTCTGCCATTTCGTTACGAATAAACCAAACTACTTCAGCTTTAGTATAAGGATAATCAGGGTGAATAAGCGCTGCAAGTGTAGTATCCTGCTGCATCAATTCCTTTATCTTAGTAGCATCTCTACCATAAATATCAAAATGGGAATGTTCTATTTCTGAAGTAGCCCCGTGAATAGGTAACCTTTTAGTTTTACACTTCACAAACTCTAAATTCCCTTTTTCTATTGCGATATCAATAGCGTGTTGCGCCATATTGCGATAAGTTGTCCACTTCCCTCCTATAATATGAATTAATCCCGACGGAAGTACTTTTACTGTGTGATCACGAGGCATCACCGAAGTCGATTGCTCATTTGCTACTTTCACCAACGGTCGTAAACCAACAAAAACGCTTCTCACATCCGTCTTTGCAATTGTAGTGGTCGCATATTTATTAAAATGATGTATCACAAAATCGATTTCCTCTTGTAAGGCTTTAGGTTCCCATTCTACATTTTTTACTGGTGTATCGGTTGTTCCTAAAATCCATTTTTCGTACCACGGAATCACAAAAAACACTCTACCATCTTCGGTTTTTGGCATCATTAACGCCGTTTCTCCTTCAAAAAAATGTTTATCTACAACCAGATGGATTCCTTGTGAAGGCGCTATCGTTTTAGAAACTTTAGCATCATCCATTTGCAAAACCTCATCCGCAAAAACTCCTGTAGCATTAATCACTGATTTAGCATATAACGAATACTGTTCACCCGAAAATTCATCGGTGGCAATTACGCCTACCACTTGATTATTTTCTTTAAGCAAACTAGAAACACCACAATAATTAATAACGGTCGCACCATTTTCAACCGCTGTTTGTGCTAAATTTATGGCTAATCGGCTATCGTCAAACTGACCGTCATAATACAACACTCCTCCTACTAAACCTTTTGAGTTTATTGTTTGAAGATAATTTTGTGTTTTCTTTTTGGATAAAAATTTGGTTTCACCAAGGCTCAATTTGCTCGATAAAAATTCATAAACCCACAATCCTAAACCAAAAAAAAATTTGTCAAACCAACTGTAACTAGGCATTACGAAAGGTAGTTTCTTACATACGTGTGGCGCATTACGAAGCATTCTGCCACGCTCAAACAAAGCTTCTCGCACTAGTCGGATATTACCTTGAGCCAAATACCGAACGCCTCCGTGCACCAATTTTGTCGCCCGACTAGAAGTCCCTTTGGCAAAATCATATTTTTCTAACAAAAGCGTTTTATATCCTCTCGTAGCTGCATCGACAGCGCAACCCAAACCAGTAGCACCTCCACCAATGATGATGATATCAAAATGGGTTTCTTGTTGTATTCCCTGTATTTGGGTTATTCTATCCATTTATTATATAAACGCTACTGCTGCATTGATTGCTTTTTTCCAACCTTCGTTTAACGCATTTCTATTTTCAACCGTGATTGTTGATTGAAATACATTTTCTATTTGCCATTGGTTTTGCACTTCTTCTATATTTTTCCAAAAACCAACTGCCAGTCCTGCTAAATAAGCAGCTCCTAATGCTGTTGTTTCGGTTATTTGAGGACGAATCACTTTGGTATCCAAAACATCCGCCTGAAACTGCATCAATAAATTATTTGCTGTCGCTCCGCCATCTACTCGAAGTTCTTTGATATAAATAGCACTATCGGCTTGCATTGCGAGCAAAACATCTCGGGTTTGATAGGCGATACTTTCCAGACAAGCTCTAGCAATGTGTGAAGAGTTACTCCCACGGGTTAGCCCTGTTATTGTCCCTCGTGCGTGTTGGTTCCAATAAGGTGCACCTAATCCTGCAAAGGCAGGCACTACATAAACACCATCAGTGGTTTCAACTTTTGAAGCTAAAGTTTCTACTTCTTCCGATGATTTTATAATTCCAAGTCCATCGCGAAGCCACTGCACCACAGCACCTGCAATAAACACACTGCCTTCTAGGGCATAATGTGTTACTCCGTTTATTCTCCACGCCACAGTGGTTAGCAAATTATTTTGCGACGGAATTATTTTCTCTCCTGTATTCATTAGCATAAAGCATCCTGTACCATAGGTATTCTTTACCATTCCAGGTTGGATACACATTTGCCCAAATAATGCCGCCTGCTGATCGCCTGCTATTCCGGAAATAGGAATTTGGGTATGATTATCTAAAATCGTTGTATGCCCATACACTTCGCTACTACTGCAAATTTTTGGCAACATTTGAACTGGAATGTTTAGTATGTCTAACAATTCTTCGTCCCATTCGCAAGTAGAGATATTACACAACATCGTACGACTGGCATTACTTACATCAGTCGCGTGTACTTGTCCGCTGGTGAGTTTCCAGAGCAACCAAGTATCCACCGTTCCGAAAAGCAATTCTCCATTCTCTGCTTTAGTTCTTGCGCCTTCTACATTATCTAAAATCCATTTGGCTTTCGTACCACTAAAATAGGCATCAACTACCAATCCTGTTTTTTGTTGGATCATAGAATGCAATCCTTTTGCTTTAAGTTCGTCGCAATATCCTGCCGTTCTCCTATCCTGCCATACGATGGCATTGTAAATAGGTTCGCTTGTATGTTTGTTCCAGACTACCGTGGTTTCTCGCTGATTGGTTATCCCAATTGCTGCAATATCGGTAGTTGCAATATGTGCTTTTCTAATGACTTCAAAGATGGTTTCTTTTTGGGATTCCCAAATTTCTAAGGGGTTGTGTTCTACCCATCCTGGTGTTGGGAAGATTTGGGCAAACTCTTTTTGTGCCACAGCGATTACGTTTCCTTGGTAATCGAATAGTATAGAACGACTGCTAGTGGTTCCTTGGTCTAGTGATAATATATATTTTGACATGTTTTTTAGTATGCGTGCATAATTACTCAAATATAAAAAAGTTAGGGGAATTGAGAGGGAAAAAGAGGGATTTTTTTGGGGGCTTGGGATGGTGGCTTCTTCACGGTGGCTTCGAGAGCCTCAGCCACCGAGAGCCTCAGCCACCAAGAGATCACTTCGACAAGCTCAGTGTAGCGCCCTGTGTCCATTCAACATTGTCCTCGTGTCTTAGGATTGGATTGTCATTCCACTGAATGAGATTCCTCCTTTCGTCGGAATGACAAGTTTGCGGGTTAATTTCAGCTTTGCTGAAATGTTTTGAATTCCTCCTTTGCCGAAATAACAAACTAAACGCTTAACTTGACGAAATTGAGCATTTTCGTACCAATTTTATTCTATTTTAGCTTACATAAAGAAGTTTAATGTATAATTTTAGTTAAAATGGCACTAAAATAAAATTTGAAATACTCCCATTTAGACCGAAATTGTATAATGTACCGTTGATTCCTGAAACAGATTCCGTAAGTGTTGTTAATCCAGTATTGTTGCCATTGGGAATTCCTTGATTCATCGAATAGTATAACATAAGTCCAGGAGAGGTGATAGGGATGTTAAAACTGTCTTTTGAAGCTGTAATTTGAGCTTGTGTTTTTGCTAAATTCCAAACCCTTAATTCAGCCATAGTCATATCACATAGACCTATCCCAGGCGTGCTACTATTCATAGGTGAAGTAGTATTGCATTCTGTGCCAATGGTAAACGATCCTGAATTTGAAGGAACTGTTGCTGGAAAAGCTCCAACATTTATGATGGGTTGTAATACACCATTAAAATATATTTTTAATCTATCAGAATTAACCGCTTGACTACCATCAAAAACTACCGCAATATGTGTCCATTGATTGGGTAAAATTTTATTTATTGTATAATTGTAAGAATCACCAATAAAAGCGTATATTTCCCCATCAGAGGACCCGAATTGAATATGTGCAGATCTATTTGCCTGATAAATAGCGTGCATTTTACTTATCATAGTTGTCCATTGATTAAAATTTGCAAAACGCCCCCAGTACTCAATAGTGTAGCTTGATAAGCCGTTTAAAACAGTTGTGTTGCCCACTGTTACAAAATCATTTATACCATCAAAATCTAGTCCTACAATGTCGGTAATACCTACAATATATGGTGTGCCAGAAACCTGTGCTTTTGTGTATGTGAATGTTATTAAGCATACACACAAAATCATATATAAATTTTTCATAAATTAGATTTCATTCTGATTTGTTTTTCCCTGATTTTTAAAAACCTGAAACCATAAAAGCATATACAACTGTACCTATAGTTAAAAAAGTATAGATGGTTTCTGTTGATGGAGTTGTCTGTTTGTTGTTCACTATTTTAAAAGTAAAACCAGGTGCTGTGAAACTTGCAACTCCTGCTGTTGTTCCTCTTACTGCTAATGTATAGGTTCCACCATCCTTCATGTTGTTAAGTGTAAATGTGTTGCTTGGGTTAGCCGTGCTATAGGCTAAATTGCTAGAAGCAAAGTCAATTGTTGTTCCAGCACCTGCATTATATGCTGCAACATTCGTTACGGCTCCATTTATAGTAAGTTTTGATGCTGGTGATGAGGTTCCAATTCCAATATTTCCAGAGGAAGTAACTGTTAGTCTTTCTAAATTATTTGTTTTAATAGTTAAATCAACTGCATCTGTGGTACCTAAAAAATTTGTGGTAGCAGTTGTTCCAGAATTTCCGTTTAAATTCCAGTTAGAATTAGTGCTGCTCATTGTAACCCAAATGGTGCCATTCCAATAGTAATAACCAGGAACCACATTGTTGGGGTGGGTACCAGCTACTGCAGTATTATATACTATTGTGCCAGTAGCAATTGGCCCTCCTTGTGGATTTACAATTGGTGTAGGTGTATTTAAAGCTGTTAGGGCTACTTGTGGAGGGACAAAGCCATTTGTTGACGAATTAATTTCAAGTGCTCCTCGAGGTGTGGTTGTTCCTATCCCAATTTGTGAATATAAACAAATAGGTATTGAAAATATCAGCACGAAAACAAGGTTACATAAAAACCTTTTTTTGTTATTTTTCATTTTTTCAAAGTGTAATTATTTGGTTATCAAATATATAATTAACAAAGGTTTGAAAAAAATATTTTAAACAAACGCTTGTGTTTTTTAAACCAATGACAAAATTATACCTATAAACAGTTTTAAATAATTTGTGTTTTATGTTAAAAACAAAAAAACAGCAGTCGTGCGAACAATTTAATCAAGTTAAAGAATTTGTAACTATTCAGTTAGTTAGATAAAAAATGAAATAACAATCCCAAAGTTTCGGAACTAATAAATTCCATTTTTTTAATGATTCAAGAAGTCAAACATTTTGGTTATTTCATACTTTATCTCCCAAAGCTTCGGGATTGTATTTTGAGTTTAATATCAAACGAATAAAATAATAGCTGAAGTGTTACAAGAATTTTAAGTTAAATTGTAATTGTTTATTATTTTATTTAAATAGATAATGTGATTTGCTTCGTCTGTTCACTTAGTTCGAGTCTCATTAAGTCCAAATGAACAAATTAAACGCTTAATATGAAGACAATGTGCTCGCATTTTGAGGGGATCTTATTTAATTGCTTTTAAAAACAAATTTTATAAATAATCACTTTTACTATACTATTCTATGAAAAAATTATATAATATTATACGAAGTATATAATATTTAAATAAATATTTTTCCCCGATTATACGAAGCTTATAGTATTGGTATAAATAATTTTTCCCGATTATACGAAACTTATAGTATTGGCATAAATAATTTTTCCCAATTATACGAAACTTATAGTATTGGCATAAATAATTTTTCCCGATTATACGAAGCTTACACAGGGTGTTTTTCTAAATTCTTAATTCTGAATTTCTATAACACTGAGTTTTTCCCTTTGTTGGGTTAATGACATTGCTCTCGTGTTGAGGGATTGTCATTCCAACTGAATGAGATTCCTCCTTGCGTCGGAATGACAAGTTTGCGGGTTAATTTCAGCTTTGCTGAAATATTTTAGGTTGCTTAGTGCCTCGGGTGAGATTCCTCCTTACGTCGGAATGACAAACTGCATGTGTAAAAAGGAACCTCAACGCTCATACTCTACACAATCTTGTCATTCCGACGCAAGGAGGAATCTCTTTTCTTTACTGTTCAAACCATTTCAAAATAAAATCTCCTATTTTATCATTTAGTGTATCGCCTTCAAATATATTGATCTTTGCTAAACAACAACGGTGGTTTTCTTCTTTTGGTGGTTTTGTAGGGGTGGCATTAAAAGCCACAAATGAAGTATCGTTTATCACACTTGTTTTATCATTTGTAGGATACAACAACATTGCTTTTTGACTGTTCCAATATTCGTTATAGACATACATTTGGCGTAAATCTTGGGTGGTTGGTTTGGACTGATCGATGTTTTTCCACTTGGTGTCTATGATATAGTTTTCGCTTTTTCCTTTTGATAGCACTATATCTGGGCGAATGGCTATGTTTTGCCAGAATAGTTTGGAGTTTTGTCCTATGATGGTGAAATCCTTTTTCTGTTGCGCTTTTTGCAATCGGGCTAGGATGTACTGCTCCCATAAGACATTCATATCAAAAAGTAGTGCCAACATATTTTCGATGCCGATTTTGACGTTGGGTGCGAAATTCAGGATGATGATCCGAGCAATTGCCAAAGCCGTTTCATACGGGGCTGTTTTCCTGTTGTGGGGGATTTGCTCGAAGGTTTTAGCGGTTACTTTGATTGTTTTTACCTCTGGAAAATCTAATTGGACTTTTTTACACGTACTGTATAAATAATTTCCCTTAGTGAGCGAAGCAATAATCTCTAAAGCGCAAAACAACACCTGATGGAGTAAATGGTCTTTGTCATATACTTGGTGGGTGGTATAAAAACGCTCTTTATGCACGACATTTTTTGCGATATGCCCTGCAAATTCGAGTTTGCCTTTTAGGGCTTTTACCTGACTGGTTTCTTTATAATATTGTTTGATAAGCCCCTGATGAATGAGTTTTTGTACCTCAGCTAAAAACCACTCAAAGTAGATATCTAGCAAATGTTTGGATTGCGAAGCCACCGATGCCTCGTCCATTTTTTTAATATTCAAACGCTTGGTCACTCGAAGCATTTCTATTAATGCCGATTGCCATTTTATTTTGTTGCTTTCCGAATCTGATTCGTATTGATCTATTTTGGGTAAAATTTCAATGACTAAACCATCTACTTGTAGCACACCCACGTAGTTTTTAAAGGTGACTCCATTATGACGCATAATAAAATACTTATCTCCGTGAATTTTGTTAAGTTTAGACAAGGCGACCAAATGACGTTGCTCGAACTTACCTTTTTCTAGTGGTAGAAAGGAATATTCAAAAACTTGTATGCTTTTAGTCTTACTCATTTACTTTCAATAAAGAACGGATTGCTTCTTGTATATTAAACTCCTCTTTGATAGAAAATACTGTTTTAATTTCTGGTTGCTCAACAGCCACCGACAATTTTGCAAACTTGACTTGAATGCCCTGTGGCTTTTTAATCTCCACAAACCCCTCACCTAATACCAGCGCTATTTTTTCGTAGTCGTTATAAAAATATTCTTGTAATAATGGGATAATATTGTTCTTGAAAGTATTTTCTAAATCTTCTAAGGAAATTACATTAATAAAATACGAATGCCCTATAGTATGGTCACGATCTAAAAGTATTTCGATGCGCTTATTTATGATTTCTAAAACCTGAGATAAATCTAAGGAAAAAGTAAAATCTTTAAAATAATCCAATTTAGTCTTATCGTCAGATTCCTTCATAGTTTCCCAAGTATCATTTTTCTTTATATTAAAATCATCAGGGTAACCAAATACTTCAAAAAAAGTTTTCTCTTTTTCCATAAACTCTTTATTCTCCCAAGGAACATCTTTATATTCCCATAACAATTTACAATACAAAGCAGATGGTGATAACAATTCTGATTGTGGCATCATTTCCTCAAAACCAAAGCGACGACGTAAAGCGGTATCCAATGCCTCTACGCTTCTATCGGCGGTGTTCATCGTACCTATGATATATAAATTAGGTGGCACACCAAAGGTTTCTTTACTATACGGTAAGGTAACTTCTAGGGCTTCGTCATTGCCTAAGCGTTTGCTTTCTTCAATAAGGGTGATTAATTCTCCAAAGATTTGCGAAACATTACCACGGTTGATTTCGTCGATGATGAGGACGTATTTTAAAACTGGACTTTCAAGATTTTCTTTAACAATAGTATTTTCAAATTTTACTATTGAATCACTAATCTGCTGTTTTTGCTGATTATGAATTGAAGTTGGATTTTGCTCCAACCACGTCTTTATATAATTTAAAACACACCAATATGCTGTAGTATTCGCTCCGCCTATTACATTCCTAAACTCTTTATCTATATTCTGTACCAATTCAAGATCTGGAATAGCTTCAAAAAGTTTTTGCATCCTATCATAGGATACGGTATAATCTTTTGCACCTTCATATTGAGGTTTAAGATATAAGTTACCTCTATCAGATATGCCAATAACATCCATCGATTGTCCTGATATTGTATCAAGAGAAAACTTAACATTACTATCAAATGAAGATTGTATTTTCCCTAATAAATCATTCCAAGCATTGTCAAAAGAATTTAATCTTTCAAATACCTCATCATTCGTTACATTTTGATAATATTCTTTAATACTTTTTCTGCAAAGTTTTTTAAAAACACCTTCAATCACATCATACTTTACAAACTCGTCACCTTCTTCTGGTTTTAAAGGCTTTATCCCCTCGATAAAATCTTCATAGGACATACTTTGATGAAAGGTAGTGAAAACGATTTGTCCATTATTTAACTTTTTATCAAAAAGTTCTTTAACAGCTTTTCTGTTTTTAAAATTTAATTCTTTTACCTCCTCATCATTAATTATCTCTAAAGCTTTACTAATAGTTTTATATGTTTTTCCAGTTCCAGGAGGACCATATAAAATTTGATTTAAATTAGCTTTTTTCATATTTTCTCCTTTGTTATATAGGTTTTCTATTTTGTCATTATGCATTGTTAAAAAATCTATTAATTCAAAAGTATCTGCATATGTTTCACGAAACTTTTGCAATGTATTAGGTGTAGCTATATTAAAACCATTCCAATCACCTAATGCTGTAGTCAACTTTCTTTCAGATTTATTAATCCAAATTATTTTTATTGATTTATCATCATCATATCCATCGACTAAATATTCATTATCTATAATTACTCCAATCCCACCCATATATTTAGTCCCTCTTCTTACTAGAACTATATCTCCATCAAAAACTTTATCTAATGGATATTCGCGACCTCTCTTCTTATGATCGCCAGAACCACCCGCTCGAACAGAATTGGTTTTCACAAAATCATCGTAGTAATCTTTTTTATTTTGCCCATCTACCATACTACTCACTTGACAAAATTTATTTTTAAGAGCAATTACATTTTTATTACCTGTAAATTGACTCAAGAAAAGATTGATTTCATAACAATAGCACTCAGGGAATTTATGATAATAAAAATTTAAAAACTCTATATATTTAGACAAGCCATATTTTTGTATATCTATTGTTGGACTAGATGTATTTGTCAATATTGTAATAGTCCTTTCATCTATTGGTAAAAATTTCTCGGGATTTATTAGAAAAAGTGTTTGTGTAAGCTTTACAACACCAACATTTTTGATTGACAAAACCGCTTTAAAATCATTAGCATCTAAATGATTACCATTAAAAGCATCAGAGAATAATTTCCATAATACATCAACTGATACTAGGTTTCCATAATCATCTACATAATTACCTTTATCGTAAAATAAGCTCTTAGTATGGGAAGTTGGTGTTGGAAAAAACCAATCTGTTGGAAGGTTAATATCTAAAGAAAAAACATTGATGCACGTCTGAAATGTATCGCTTTTTTGGTTAACTGTGTTTTTTTGAGCCAGAGTATATATAAACGACAACGGGTCAACCTCCTTATTTTGATAAATTGAATGATTATCGCCAAAAACAATCTTTGCTTTTTCTTTTAGTGTGTCATTTCTATTAATTGTATCTTGACCAATTGTATCAATTGCTTTGCAAAGAGATCTAAAAAAAACAACCCAATCGTATAATTGTACATTTTTGAATGTTTGCATAAATATTTATATAGTGTTTTTTATATGTTCTCTAACCATTTTTTTATAACCCGATAGCGCGGAATTGCATTCCGTGCCCATTCCTATTGACTTTCAAAACAAATATAAAAGTATCTATCCAGAATCTCAATAAAAAAGAAACCATCTCAAAATTTAATCTTGAAACGGCTGCTTTTTGTTGTTTCTCTCCCTCTTGTGGGCACGATTTGCAAAATCGCGCTAACCGTTTGCGATGAAAATCACTTTGCATCATTTCTATTGAGACGGGTATTACTTTTCATTAAGACATATAATTGAAACATCAACTGAATCAAAATATTTTTTTAGCATTTCGACAATATATTTTGGAATTGTAAATCCTGATATTTCTTCACAAGCTGTAAATGAAATAAAAAGATTTAGATTATTATCTGTATTAATAAAATTATATTTGGTTAAAATTTTAAATTTTTTTTCATTCTCAATGGTATTGTCACTAATTTTAATTGTAATATTATAAGTATTGTCAGGATTTCTAAAATATGAGTTTTCAATTTGATTACTTAATAATTCTTCTGCAAAATTTCCCGTAGGATTTAATTTTGTTCTTAATACTCTTAAAGTATATTTTTCTTTTAACATAATTTTATCTTTAAAAATTTCGAGCTAATTCTTCAAGTTCTTGCTATGTAAAATTGTCTGCTCTTCCCATATCACTATGCTGCTCAAAGTTTCATACGTGAGTTCCCTCATTCTTCGGGAGGACAAGTTTGCGGGTTAATTTCAGCTTTGCTGAAATATTTTAGGCTCCTCTTCCGTCGGAATGACAATTGTTTTTTACTCCTCCGCCACCATTCCCAGCACCTCATCTCTTTCAGCATAAGGTTTTAGTGTTTTGGTAGGGGATTTTTTGGTTGCTTTTACCCTTTGTTTTGTTGAGCATTGCAAAGCATCTGTATCGCTCGTAAAGCTCCCTTGCACGCTATCCAACAGCTGTATTAACTCGTCTTTAAACGCTTTGTGTAAAATCGCTAATTTTTCAGAAAACAATCGCAACTTAGCAATAGAGGAACTGGGGTCTATAAAGTATAGTTTTTCTGCTAATTCGCTTAACTTATACAATTCTAGATACTCCTGCTGAAGAAAAGAAAATTGACTCGTCATTTACATTTGTTTATTTTTCCAAAACTAACTATAAATACAGCGATATGCAATTAGAATTTTAGTATTCCGATCATTAGATTTGTTTCAGGTTTAAAGTTTCAGGTTTCTGATTTTTTTTTCTAAATTCTAAACCCGAAGCTTCGAGACTGACTTCTTCTATACCCCAAAGGTTACTGAGCTTGTTGGAGTACTAACAACCAACCCAAATCATTGTTTTTAATAAACTATTTTGGGTATATTTGACCAGGTTTGTGGAGTTTTTTCACAACTTACAGTGCGGAACCAGAAGACTGGCATTTGTTGTATGCAGTACACCAAACTAAAAAAACAATTAAAAAATGAAAATGAAACAATTTCTACTTTTATTAGTAACATTTATAACCTACAATGGAAATTCGCAAATTAAGTATGGATCAAATAATGGAAAGTTTTTAACTATAAAAGACACTAAAGTGTATTATGAGGAGTATGGAAAAGGTACTCCTTTGTTATTGATACACGGTTCTTTTGGTGGTATCGTTCATTTTCAAAATATAATTCCTTTACTTTCAAAGAAATACAGAGTTATAATTACTGATGCTCCAGGTCTTGGACGTTCAGAATATCCTAAAAGCAAATTAAGTTATAATTTACTTGCTGAATATCAATCAGAAATAATTAATACACTAAAATTAGATAGTTTATATGTTTTAGGCTGGAGTGACGGTGCTGTAATGAGACTCATTCTAGCTAAAAACAGACCTGACAAAGTAAAAAAATTAATCATCTCGGGAGCAAACTATAAATCTAATGCCGCTAAAAACTTAGACGAATTAAAAAATTGGACTGATCCAACTTGGATTGAAAAAAATTGGACAGGCTGGGTAAATTACTACAGAAAGAATGCATTTAAAACTAATGATTGGAAAAAATATGTTACTGAAATTAAAGATATGTGGTTTCAAGAAGAATATTTTCCAAAATCAGATTTAGAAAGTATAAAAATACCTACACTAATAACATATGGAGATAATGATATGTATACATTAGAACACGGTATCGAAATTCGCAATGCAATTAGCCAAAGTCAGTTTTGTGTAATTCCAAACTGTTCACACGACATCTTTGAAGAAAAACCTAAACTTATCACTAAAATTGTAATTGATTTTTTAAATAATAAATAACTCAACCCCCCAGACTTGCGTCATTTTGAATACTTCGGGATTACAAGATGATGCAATTACTGCTTTATTTTTATTTTTATCGCTGTTTTTATTTTCTTAATGAATAAATTTATACATCAAAACGATGTTAAATAGAATTTGAAAAATATGGACACAGCAAATAAAAAATGGAATGAGCTTACGGTCAAAGATCAAACCATAAGCTATATCAATCATATTGAAGAAAAATATTACCGCAGTTATTTAAAAGAATCTGAAGATTTTGAACGCATTAATAATATATTTCATTTACTAATTATCGTTTCTGGATTTTTAACAACAATTATGCTTGCTCTAAAATACCTACTAAATAAAGCTAAAATAGATTTCACCCTATGCCAAACCGATGAGGACTATAAAAACCTTTATTACTGGTTAAATGATGAAATTAAGAAATTACAACTTTATCAGTCTAGCGGGTATTTTATCGCTCAAGAAACTATGTACAGTAATAAAGCATAAAGCCATTTACAAACAAACTAAATAATGAATGAAACCCTATTTAAGACCATTACCCTGAGAAAGAATGATGTTACGACTTTGCAAGAAGAATTTTGAATTTAAAAACTAAATTACGCGGTTCATATTTTTTTTCAGGTATTTTGCATTATTATTATAAACCTTATTTCGCAAATTCATCAAATAATAATTGAAAATACGTAACTCCATAATCTTTGAAATACATTGACATCAGTAATATGATTATTAAATTTTTAAGAAAAACAAAAAGCATTGTAATTTTGTTATTTATGCGTATATTTGGGTGATGTGGCGCAATCCTTCGGAGTTGCGC
>JASGCW010000210.1 GCA_030053945.1 Limnohabitans sp. | reverse complement strand
AATAAAGGATTTTAAGAATCCTGTTTTTGATATTGGGTGTGGTATGGGTGGTGTATTGAACCATCTCAATACATTAGAATTAAATGCCATAGGCCTAACACCGGATGACAATCAAATTAAATATATTCGTAAAAAATATCAAAATCAAGTACTACATTCTAAATTTGAAGACCTTCCACATGAAATGTATCAAAATTATTTTGGGACGATCATTACGTCAGAATCCTTTCAATATCTTAATTTAAATTTAGCATTACCAATTGTTCAAAAGATACTTATGAATGGTGGTACTTGGATTGCTTGTGACTATTTTAAAGTTAATTGCCAAGGAGAAAAAAGCGGACACTCGTGGGAATTGTTTAATTCAAAACTTAATAAACATGGATTTAAGATAAGTTTTCAAGAAGACATTACGCGAAATATTTTACCAACCATTGGCTATATCCATTTTTTAGCAACTAAAATTCTTGTTCCTATAAAAAATTTTGGCATCTGTAAATTGCAATTAAAAGCACCCGGTTTGTATTATGCAATTGAGACTTTATTATCAAAGTTAGATTCAAAAATTCAAAAAAACATTGATACTGTAGATCCTAAAATATTTTCTGCCAATAAACGCTATATTTTAATGGTTATCGAAAGGCAATAAATTTAAATAATAAGCGTAACCATTCAGGTTGCATTTAAGACACGGTACGACTGAAAACTTAAAAAATAGTTGCTAAAATAATAATTGCAAACTTAGAGAATAATTTCGACCATTATAAGGAATTTGAAAAGCCTGTCTTGAATATAAAATTTGTCCATTAACAATATTTATAGAATTTGGGTTAAGTTCATCGGGATAGGTATCCAAGATATTGTTAATACTGCCAGATATACTAATATTTTTTGTTAGGTTATAATTGATGTTTAAATCTAACAAATATTTTGGGCTGAATAATTGATCTAAATAAGTACCATTAGCTCTTTTTTCAAAAGACCGAACTTCGCCAAAATAACTTAGGCGACTGGTTAAAGTTAGGTTTTTATAAATATAGCTAATTGTTGAGTTCCATTTAATTTTAGGTTGGGAAGATTCTATAATCCCAATAGTAGATGAATCTATAAAAGGGGTAATATATTTAGGTTCAGCGCCAGCATAAAATTCCGGTGGAGGTGGTAAAATATCAAGAATCTTTGTCTGATTAAAAGTCAAAGCCACATTAAAAATCAAACGTGAATTGGTATTCAATTTTAAATTATAATTAGCAAGGTAATCTATTCCCATGGTTCGGGTATTGATTTGATTGGTAAAAAAAGAAATTTCTTTTTGAGTTGTAAAATACTTCATTAAATTTGGAACACCCGCCACTGGTATAGATTGGGTTATTATGATTCTATCTTTTATATCAATGAGATAAGCATCTATACTAGCCGAAAAATTGGATTTGAACTTATAAACCAATCCAAAATTATAGTTATAAGCAATTTCGGGTTTAGGGTAAGGAACGCCTACTGCTGCTAAACCTGGATTATTACTTCTGACATTTTCGGTAAATTGAGATCCAGACCCAGTAATCGTTGTTTGATTATTAAATATTTGTTGTAGTGAAGGCGCTCTAAAGCCTTTGTTAAAAGACGCTCTGATACTGAAAGATTCAAATAGTTGCCAATTCGACGCTAATTTAAAAGATATATTTGAACCAAAATCACTATACCTTTCGTACCTAAGAGCCACACCCAGCAACCACCATGGCGTTAATTCACCTTCAAGATCTAGATAGTAAGCTAAATTTGACCTGTATTGGGCGGTTTCATTATTAGGACCAATACCAATTCTAAAAATACTTCCTACGCCCTTAGGGTTTGTTGTTGAAAAGGCTAAGGGACCTCTAACGTATGAGGCTGAATCACCACGACTCATACTAAAATATTCTAATCTATATTGAGAACCAAAAGCGATACTTACATTGCTTATAAACCCAATTTTGGGAATAAACTTAGAAACATTTAATTCAGAAACCCATTCGCTATATGAATTAGCACCAGAATAAAAATCCTTAGGAGAATTAATACCTAAAGATGGGTTAGTAGTATTAAAAGCAAATAACTTTAGGGAATTAGCCCCAAAACTTGAACTTATATCAATAAACCAAGAGTTCTTCCATTTTTTCTTAAGACCTAAAACGGTGGTAAGGTCTTGATTTAAGCCCGGTAATCTGGGAGAAGGATAACCGTCTGGATAGATAGCAGGATTTGTAGTTGGGTCTGAAGGAATTGCAGATCTAAAAACCCCAAATGCCGTTATATATCGGTTCGAAATCCCACCAAAACTATACAGTTGCCATGCTCTCAATAAAGGAATTTGACTGTTGTAAAAAAATTGATGAGATTCTATTCTATTTTGACCAAAAATGGAAACCAAAACAGGTCCTATTGGATATACTTTTCTGGCAAGTCTTAGGCTATCTTCGGTTGTTTGATTCGTTGAATATATTTTTCCAGTATATTTACCCGCTCTATTGGTTTCTTGTTGTAAAATATAATTATAACTAAAATTTAAAAAACCAGTTTTACGAATTTTAAACCCATAGTTTACCATGATAGAATTGGTATATCCATCACCTTGACTTGTAATGCTGGTAAAATATTTTACGAGCCATTTATTGGTTTCCCTTCTTAAATTCAATTGAATGATGCCAGCAATTGCATCAGACCCATATTGGGCTGCTGCACCATCTTTTAAAACCTCTAAATTATTAATACTAATGCTTGGAATAGTATTAATATCGGTGGATACAGTACCCTTACCTACAGCATAATTGCTATTTAAAGTAGAAAATTTATGAAGCCTTTTACCTTCAATAAGCACCAAGGTTTGGTCAGGAAATAAACCTTTTAAACTTGACGGCGACGCATAACTTGAAGCACCACTGAATGAAATTCTATTATTATTAAACGATGGCACGACATATTGTAGCATTTCGCCCAATTCTGGCAATTGTCCGGTTCTGTTTAAATCTTGAATATTTATTTTATCAACAGGTATTGGTGAATGAATATTTACCCTTGCGTAATTAAATCTAGATCCCACAGTCTGAACTTCCTCTAAATCATTTTTTTGTGAACTTAGTTTAATATTCAAAAAATTTTGATTTGTATATAAAAAACTATGTTTAAGATAACCTATATGACTAAAATGAATCATTACATTCCTCGCAGGAGGAAAAAAAAATAAACCTAATGAATCTGAGATATAAGTAGCATTTTGAATTTTTATAGTTACACCCTGAATTGGAATATTTTCTTCATTAGTAACCCGTCCTTGCACTTTGGTTTGACCATTAACTAAATTAGATGCTAATAGAAATAACACTCCCAAAAGTAGAATATTTTTTAACATTTTCGATGAAATATTATAAAGTCAATAAATATCTTAATGATATTTTATTATTTTAATCTAGATGTTTGTCGTAATAATAATTTCCAGCCTTCACCAGATCTATAAAAAACATCACTCATAGTAACTTCGCTTGACATTGGTTTACCAAATGCTATCCAATTTAATTTAACATATTTGGTAACTAAAACTAAATTTTTATTAACAACGTTTATTTCTTGATTGGATTCATCATTTTTGGTAACTTTGATATTACCATTTTTAACATCGTTTAATAATTGTTCTCTTGTCATCGTTGCACCATGAAAAATAAATTTAGTTTTTTCATTGGAGTATTTTATCATATTATTGCTAAAATCGGTTGCACTTATTTTGGGACTATAAGTACACTTATCCAAAATAACCGCTATTTCGGATTTAATTTGATCTTCTTCTGTTTTAGAAGTAGATTCATGGTTTTGTTGGTGCTGAGACCAGCTAACATTAACACTGAATAATAATGTTAGTAAGACAATTAAAATGTTTTTCATAATTTTTTTATTTAGAATGCAAAAATAATATTTTTTTTATATTTCTTGCAAAATTATATAATTTTTTTTTCACTGTTGTCCGATAAAAATCAAACAACTCCATTTTTTTTGAATTTTCAATACCAATTTTTGCAAATTTCCACTTTTGAAAAAAATAAGCCCCCCTTTTTTTAGAAGTCTCTATCGTCCTAAAATAAATTACCATTTTTAAGTATTTTTACT
>JASGCW010000209.1 GCA_030053945.1 Limnohabitans sp. | reverse complement strand
TGGTACAAGATTAGCAGAAGTGGCTGTAATCTGACCTGATGAATTTCTAATTGTGATCAAAAACAGATTGAGCTTCTTCCGAAAATTCTAATTTTTCTGGGGTTTTGATTGCTTTACCGTTGTATAAGTCTTCATTTTTAAGCTTTCCGTTAATGAATTTGTTTAATAAATTACTTTCAAATCTTGTGCGTGAATTAATTTCTTTTTCGGTAAATGGTATCCAATGATTTATGCCTTCTTTAGATGTAATTTTATTTTGCCTGTGAAATATAGCAAAAACCAAGCAATCGTTCTGAAATTCTTTATCTTTTTCCCATAAGCTATTGGGGTAAAGAAGTTGATCGCTATTATTAATCCATGTTGTTTCAACACATTGTCGAACGGCTAAGTATATTGACATTTTAATAAGATTATCAAATGTAATATTTGCAACCATTCCCTTGTTTTTATAACTTTCAGCCGGATAATTTGTGATAAATGTATTACCATTACTTTGCATACTTGGTCCAACAATTATCATATATCCAATAGCATTGCCTTTAAAACAATAAAAAGTTGCCCTCCAATCAGCAATAGATTTATTATTAATTATATAAAACTTTTTTTGACCTTCTTGCCAACTCTTTTTATTATCTTTATCATTCAAAAAAATATCTGTTTCAATTTGTTTAATTTCCTTTTTTATTGCCAAATTCCAAATATAAAATCCAATCGGAAATTTGCCATTAACATTATCAAAAGTATCAGACCTACAAATAAACCCATTTAGATATTTAGCTTGAAAATTTTTTCTGAATTTAGTAAATTTGCCTGATGTGACGAATTTAGGTGGGCTGAATACAGCAAGTAATACCTCGGGTATTTCATTATAAATTCTAACATAAAATTGTGCGAAAAGCTCATTTAAAGCTTCTGCACCAATAATTGACTTATATAAATCGAATATTTTGGTTTTATTTGCAACTTGGGGTATACTTTCAATACCGTATGAAGAAGCTTCTGCATAAGGTGGATTTATGTATATAATTAATTTTTTGCGTTCTTTTGGATTTTTTATAATATTGTGTAATGATTGAGGTAATTTTGAAAAATCATCATTTAAAAAGTCAAATTGGAAAACGTGGTCTTTCAATACATTAGCACCATTATCACTTATTGATTTTTTATTCATAGCGTCTATTTGCTCGTGCATTACATCAACATCTTGTTTGTCAAGTGTTGAAGCCCAAATATTATATTTATTGGTTAATCCAGTTAGCAAATTTCCTGTGCCTGCGGCACAATCCCAAACATAATATTCATCTTGCCAATCTTCGCCCAAAACATCTGTAAGATATTTTTGCGAAAGTTCAACCCAAATTTGCGGTGTAAAAAAACTTCCCTTTCTTTCACGAACGTCTTGTGGAACAAGTAAATCACGACGTTCTACAATATAATCCCAATATTCTTCTTTTGGTGGTCGCTCGTATTTATTCCAAAATTGATTGTGTGCTTTTTGTCCGTCATTAAAATCTACACTGCTCGAAGTGAATGCACCATATTCATCTTGATGTCTATTTAATTCGTATTTAGTTGCTTTTAAAACAACAAACAATTTATCTTTTAATGTAATATTGTCATTAGAAAGTAAATCGGCAAGATAAAAATCGCCGTCTATTACACCTTTTTTCTTGGCAATATCCCAATTTACTGCAATTGTAGATTTTACTGTCTGCAACCATTTGTTGTATATAACAATAAAATTATTTTTATCTATTCTTGTTTTTGTAAAACCGAATTTACCTACAATAAAATTTACCTTTATAAATTTTCGTAATTCTTTATCATCTTTACCGAAATAATATAAAAGTGCATTTCGGTCTAAAATGCTTTTTACTTTATCATAGACAATTTTAAACTCTTTGGTTTCATAATTTGATGGCGTAACATTCCAATTAAAATCATTTACATAAAAAATGTCGTGAATATCGTTGTAAGGAATAAAAGCAATTTTTTCGGTATCAAAAGCACCCAACATCGCTGGCGGTAAAAATTTATCATAAGTTCTTGCTTTACCAATTGTTAGAATTAATTGCACCAAAGAATTATAAATATCAGAAATTCCTTTTTTTGCTTCTGCCCAAAGTAAACTCTCTTGCTCAAAAAGTCCTTTTTGACTTTGGTGCATAGCAACACAAAAATCCACATTCCCGATTATTTTTGTTGTATCATAAATCCAAAAATAATCTTTCGCAATTTTATTTTTTAATTCTTCTTCTCTACTATTTGTATCGTATGACATTTTATCTTTTTTTATTGTTGTCTAATTTTAATAACCGCTAACATCTCCTTAACCGAACTTGAGTTTGTATTTTTTAATTGATTTACTCACCTTAGGCAAATATTATCTTAAAAATAATACCATTCCAATGAGTGTAAAGGTTATTAACTGTAACGGGAACACTCACGCCCGTGCCGCCTGCGTTGGCTTTGAGCGTTGGGCTTTGGCGGCGGTTGGCGTTGAGTGCATTGTTCAACGATTTTTTTATCTATACTCAACCGAGAAATAGTTGCCCAATGCGTCATGTATTTTCATTGATTTATTTAAAAGCAAACTATCATCACCTCGAAAAGCAAAACGCACCTTATCGCCAGTGTTACCTATAATCCCTAAATTATATAGAATGGAAAGTATTGAAGGTAATTTACTTTCATTCAATAGAGTTTCAACTTCGTTATAAAGCCCTTTTTTTTGGTCTGCCTCAATAGAAATCTCTGCCAAAGTAAATGGAACTTTAACTCCAGTTAGTATTAATTTGATGCCTTCAATTTGTTCGTTTGTAAACTTGGCTTTTAGTTCTTCTGTTATTTCAATCCAAGTGTCTTGGGCATATTGTCGCCTGATTGCATCAAAAACATCGTGTGAAAATTGTGAGTTATTTGGAAATAGTTTTTGTGCAATAGTTAGTAATCGGACTATGTCTCGTGGCCTATACCAAGTTTGTAATAAAATATACTCAAAAACGGGTTTATTTTGAACATGGCTTACAAAATATTCTGCAAGTACCTCGTCAGAACTTGTACTTACTTGAACGTTATTTAGTCGTTCTGACAATTGAATTTTCTTGTAAAGAATATTCATTAAAGGATGTTCTTTCTGATTTCTAAAACTGTAATGCCAATAGAGGGTTATTCCAAAATCGGTTGTGTCTTTATTTATTTCTTTTCCTGACGACGATACTGAATTTAGAACTTCACTTCGAAGTGATGTAATCAAAAAAGTTCCAAAATTTTGGGAGCGAGATAGTTTATTTAAGTTAGAAACTGCAATTACCAAATCTCTAATGAGGGCGATATCACGTTTATATTGTTTTTGTTTTGTCAATGATAATTCCAGTTCATCTACCATTAAATAAAATTTTCCAGTACTTGGTTTTAATCGTTTGAATAATTCGTCAGATTGGCGAACAATACTGCTGAACATTACTTTGTTATCATCTGTCCATTCTAAATCCAAACCTATCTTACCTGTGATATAATCCTTCATTCCAGCCTCAATCTCAATGTTTCCTCTTTTTATCTTTGGAAGCCATTTTTTTATCCCTGATTTTTCATCACCCAATTTTGGGGCAGAGACACAAGCAATGTATTTTTCAAGGTTGTTATCATTTTCAAAAATGTGATAGTCTTTATTTTCCTTGATAAATTTAACTATTTCACGGTGGAAAAACCATTGCCATATTGACACATAATCATCACCGACTTCGTCTGAATTGATTTCAGAAGTGTTTGCCACCGTGTAAGCGGCTCTTTTAAAGGTATCCCTATCTTCTTCTGTAAAATTCGTCTTGAATAAGACGAAATGAGTTTTGAAGTTTTTCTTTTCTGCTTCGATGGCGATGTAACGAAGCAAGGCTGTTTTCCCTGTCCCTTTTAAGCCCAATATGAAAAATTGTTGTCCATTAAGGAATTTATCAACAACAATGTTCTCAGGAACTAAAAAAGCATCATAAAACTGTTTCTTTGATGTTGGACTTTCGTCAATGAGTTCATTTTTAGCATCCACACTTCCGATGTGCAAATTGGATATATTCATTTTTTATTTTTTTTTCGTTGAACATCTCCTTAACCGAACTTGAGTTCCTATTTTTTAATGGATGTATAGTATTAT
>JASGCW010000208.1 GCA_030053945.1 Limnohabitans sp. | reverse complement strand
CGGCTGGGAATTCTAGCGGAACGGATTTTTGGGTACTGAAATTTGATACCAACGGTATGATCCAATGGCAAGAAACCTACAATTTTGGCAAAGCAGATGTATTGAATTCTATTTTAGAAAACCCCGATGGGACGTTTTTGATAGGCGGGTATGCGCAGTCGGAAAGTGTTCAGAATTCAGTTAGCAGTATTCAGAAAATGACTGGTAAAAATTCCGACAAAGAAGGCATCAACGATTACATTGCGTTAAAAATAAGTGCTACGGGTGAGAAGCTATGGAGTAAAACCGTGGGTAGCAAAGGGGATGAAATCCTAAACAAATTATTTGAAACTCGTGATGGAGGGTATCTATTAGTTGGAACTTCAAACGGAGGAAATTCAAGAGATAAAAACTCGGCTATAGGACAAAATGATTTTTGGGTGGTAAAAATGAGAGATACCACAAAACCAGAAAAACCGAAAACCACTATCGAAGCCTTACCAAATCCTGTAGAAGATTTTACGAACATCATCGTAAACTTTGACTACACCGAAGGAACAGCTTCGTTATTTGACATCAACGGAAGACTCATCCAAGAAGAAAAAATCACAGGGAGCCATACCATCCCATTGCGATTGGGCAACCTGCCTATGGGGGTGTATATCGTAAACATCAAAACAAATACTAACGAAGAATCGATTAAAGTAATTAAGAAGTAATGAGAAAATATAAACTTATACTTGCTGTCGTTGCATTGTTTTCTTTGCATTATGCAAAAGCACAATCTACAAACGAAGCAAATAAAACAGATTTTTTTCCCGTATCACCACAAGCAGGTACTTTGGGTAAATACGGAGATATTCCTGTAGATTTATGTACTGGTAAGGTAAATTTTACTATCCCTATTTATACCATCAAGGATGGTGATTTTGAGTTTCCTATTCAGTTGAGTTACAATTATAACGGACTACAAGTAGGTGAAATGTTTGGACAAGTGGGTGCAGGATGGAGCATTAACTCATCGGGGTATATATCTGTAGCCACAAAAGGAGGGTCAGATTTTAGTAGTTTTAATACTTTAGGTTTTATACATAACAACATTGGAAAAGATATAGTAAAACCATTTCTTAATGGGGATTGGAACTCTTTACCAATAGAAGAGAGAAAGGAAAAAACATATAATCTTTATTCTGGTGCTGCCAGTGGAAGACTCGATACAGAGTCAGATAAATATATTGTAAATTCTGGAAATTTGAATTTTTCTTTTTATTTAGACGAAGAAGCTAATCCCGTTTTTAACAATGAATACAAGAATTATAAAATAGAATTGGAAAGAAGTATTTTTCCAAATTTTAAAATTACAGATGATCAAGGCAATAAATACACCTTTGGAAAAGGTGAAACAACAGAGTTACTTACTGGTGATAACACTCCTTATGATTCCTACTCAGCTTATAATTTAACCTCAATTCTAACTGCTAAAAACCGAACCATAAATTTTAATTATTTTGAAGATGTTGTAACACAAGATAGCTATTCCGATGAATTAATTATTCCAATTGTGTTTGAAGCAGGGGACACTCCTTCTGAATGCCCAAGAGCAAGACAAATAACCCCTTTTAATGGGCAATACAATAAGATTACAAGAAATAATATTTCTGAAATAAGCTATGCTAATGGCAAAGTAATATTTACATATCTCGATAATAATTATAAAGGAAATCGATTAAGCCAAATAAAAATTGTGGACAAGGACAACAATCAAATTAATCGTTTTGATTTTGTCTATGACCTAAATAAAAATTTGTTGCTTGAAATAAAAAAATATGACAATTCAAACAATGCTATTCCTTTTTATAAGTTAGACTATTATGGAAATATTCCTGAAAATATTTCTTTAAAATCACAAGATTTATGGGGATATTACAATGGCGAAAACAATTATTATTTAGTAACAGGAAATAGAAAAGTTAATTTTGACAAAACTCGTTTAGGAGCTTTACAAAAAATCACTTATCCTACAGGAGGATTTTCAGAAATTGAGTATGAGCAAAATACTTCAAAAACCTATCCTTATGGAGAAGATTGTAGTAATGTAGAATATAATACAGCTGAATCAGTAGTTGCTACATCAGGGCCTTTAAATAACCATCAAGCCGTTAATGAAAGCAAAGTAGTATATATTCCTTATACACAACTTATAAAACTAGAGTTAAAAAGTGACGCCGGTGATCATACGGGTTGCATAGAATCTGTACATACATATTCAAATGCTACTTTTGAAGGTTGGGAAACAATTTTAAACCCATTTAGATTTTCTTTGTGTTCTCCAGATCGTTATAATATGACATCTTCTTGGGCAGAATGTATGCCAGGTTATAAAGATTATAAAACTATAATACTAGAATATGGTCCAGGCAATATAACTATTGGAGCTCGTTCAGATGAAACTAACACGACAACTAGCTCCTCTTCAGTAATGCTTTATTATAATAATTATGTTCCTAACAATTTCCCTGTGGGCGGAATCAGAGTAAAATCGATAAAAGATTACAGTAAGCCAGATAATAACTATATTGAAAAAAAATACACCTATGAAGAGGATGAAGGAATTTCTAGCGGTGCTATACTATATAAATCTGTTAGATTCTTTACTTGGGGCTGTAATCAAAGCCGTTACGTGACCTATAAATCTAAAAGTATGTTGCCGTTAGATTCCTATAATGGGAATCCAGTAATCTATTCTAAAGTAAAAGAAAAAACGTATGGCGAAACAATTTTAAAAAGTTCAAAAACACACACCTTTTCTATTATACCTCCCAATTTTGATGAGTTTTTCTTAGACGATGATCGTTATAAAAATCAAAATGGAAAATTGTTAACTGAATATACCTTTAACAGTAACTCAATACCTGTGAGTTCAGAAAAAAATTTTTATACTAATTATAATTATAATAACAAAAAGGTTATTGGGTTTAAATCTATTAGAACAGGTTCTTTCTCAGTTCCTTCAAATCTTGGTCATTATAGCATCGAACTTCCAGCTTTTTTCTATACTAAATCATACACATATGAATATAAAACTTTCAGTCTTGTAAAAAAAGAAACAGAATTAATAAATTCAAACGGAACTATATCCAAAACGGAAGATTATCAGTACAACAATTTTAATCAACTAAACAAACAAATAACGAAATCTTCTACTAATGATGTATTAGAAACTAATTATTTCTATCCACAAGACCCACAAATGGCAACGAAACCTTTTGTAAATGAGTTAAAAACGACCAATATTGTTGGTGTTCCACTCGAAACCCAAACCTTAAAAAATGACCAACTCCTTTCTAAACAAGAAACGGTGTATGCTAAAGATGCCACTACAAATAATTTACTATTACCTAAAACTATTTTAGCTGCTAAAGGAACACAAACACCTGAAACTAAAATTACTTATAATAGTTATGACAACATAGGCAACGTGACTCAATATACTCCAGAAGGGGGTATTCCAGTGGCGGTGATTTGGGGATATAACCAAACCGTGCCTATTGCTAAGATAGAAAATGCCACGTATGCACAAGTACAATCCTATGTAGCTAATTTGCAAACCTTGTCTAATGGAACGAACGAAAATGCACTCATTGTGGCTTTAAATTCATTACGAATTAATTTGCCTAATGCAATGGTAACTACCTATACGCATAAGCCACTTGTAGGTGTGAGCACTATTACTGATCCTAAAGGAAATAAAGTAACCTATACCTACGATAGTTTTAATAGACTACAATCTGTCAAAGACCATCAAGGGAATACCATCAATGAGAATGAGTATCATTATCGTCCTAATTAAATGGAAATAAACCATATAAGTCATAGAGTACATATAAGAATATACACAATAAATCCTTTGTGTTCTCTGTGTTCTTTGTGGTTAAAATTAAAAAAATACGAACCACATTAGAACACATAGTTCACATAGAAAAACACACAGTAACACTATGCTCTTTGTGGTAAAAAAAGAAAAAGAAATGAACCATATTAGTCACATAGCACATATAAGAATACTATAAACTCTTTGTGTGCTCTGTGTTCTTTGTGGTAAAAAAAGAAAAGAATTGAACCATATAAGTCACATAGCACATATAAGAATACTATAAACTCTTTGTGGTTTTTGTGGTAAAAAAA
>JASGCW010000207.1 GCA_030053945.1 Limnohabitans sp. | reverse complement strand
TTTTATTTACAAAAAATAGATTAATCCCTTTTCAGCTAAAGGCTATTGAATCGAGCTTTTCGCAATATTTTACCTGTTTGTCCATAATTAACGATAGTAGTTTTTTGGCTGGCACTTATTTTAATGGCATATACAAAATTAATAAAAAGGGGTACGTTCTTGAAAACGTTTCAACCAGAAATGGCTTACCTAATAATACAGTACGATGCCTTTTTACCCATATCAATAGTACTTGGGCAGGTTTTGATAATGGTATTGCTTATTTTAATTTTAATAACCCAATTAAGCACTTAAACCCATCTGCTTTTAATAATGGAGTTGGGTATGGCGCCAAATTATTTGAAGGTGACATATTTTTTGCACTTTCAACTGGTCTGCAATGGATACCTGCAAATAAAGCAACCGATTTAAGCACTATTGTCACAGAACCTAAATCTATTTTAGGCGGGTTAACTTGGAACTTATCAATTATTAATAATCAATTATTGGCCGCAAGAGATGATGGCTTTTGGCTTATAAAAAACAAACAGCCATTTCCAATTACTCAAGCAACAGGCTATTGGACATATCAACCTATTGCAAACACTTCTCCTTTACAAATTGCTGCTGGGAATTATTCTGGGATTGAGTTGTTTGAATATAACAATGGACAATTTATTGATATAGGCTTATTGGCTAAATTCACAGAGTCAAGCCGTTATATAGAGACTGATAACAATAATATCTGGATATCACACCCATATCGTGGTATTTATAAAATTAGTATACGTAGTAAAGCAGTTACATTATTTAACCATTTTAATGGATTGCCATCTAATTTGGATAATCATGTTTTTAAAATTAAAAACAAAATCTTATTTGCAACTTTAAGTGGTATCTATACCTATGATTCAGTTAAAAATATAATTGTTCCTTCAAAAGAATATATTGATGTATTTGGCAAAATTCCAATTAGGTACCTAAAAGAAGATGAACTTGGAAACATATGGTTTGTAAAAGACAAAATGGTTGGAGTAGCTGATTACAGTACTGGCAAACCAGTGATTCATTTTATACCTGAATTAAAAAACAAAATCTTAAGTGGCTTTGAAAACATATTTACGCTCAATTCGAAGAATATAATCATTGCTAGTGAAAAGGGATTCTATCACCTCAATTATGAGAAATATCTCAAAGCCAAACAACCATTTACTACTTATCTAACACAAATAAAAACAATTGGCTCTACAGATAGTGTACTCTATGGCGGGTATGATTTTTCTGTGGCAGGCAATAAGAAAGCACTATCAATCTCCTACCGCTTAAACTCTCTACATTTTAATTTTGCCGCTTCTCTTTTCAGTCAATATTATGACATGGAATTTAGTTATTTTCTAGATGGCTTTGATCAGAACTGGAGTGAATGGGATTTAAATACTAATAAAGACTATACAAACTTACCTGCTGGAGAATATACATTCAATATCAAAGCCAGAACAAGTCCATCACATGAATCTGCCATATATAGTTATTCATTTATTGTTAAGCCCCCATGGTATAAATCTTTTTGGTCTTATCTTTTTTATACTATTATTCTAATTGTATTGTTATACAGATTATCTAAGTATCAAGAAAAGAAACATAGAAAAGCACAAGAAGTGAAAAGGCTTGCTGATAAAAAAAAGTATGAAGAAAGGCAAAAGCAAATGGCTTATGAACACCAAATTGAATTAGAACATTCTGAGAAAGAACTAATACGCTTAACGAATCAAAACCTTGAAACAGAGATAAAGCATAAGACCAATGAATTAGCCAGTGTTACAATGAATCTAGTTCAGAAAAAAGAATTCATTTTAAAGCTTAAAGCAGAGTTGCAACAATTACAAAAAAACACAAAGATTGGAGAAGATAATATTGAATTAAAAAAGTTACTGAAAGTACTGGCAGAAGAAGAAAAATTAAATGATGAGTGGGAACATTTTTCTCAGCATTTTAATAGTGTACATGGTAATTTTTTAACACTACTAAAAAACAAATTCCCTTCTTTAAAACCTCATGAATTAAGGCTTTGTGCCTATCTGAGAATGAATTTAAGCAGCAAGGAAATTGCACCATTAATGAGCATTTCAGTACGAGGCGTTGAGATTAGTCGTTACCGCTTACGCAAAAAAATTAACCTGAGTACTGAAGCTAATTTAGTACAATATTTATTGGATATTGAGTCAGGAAAAATATAAGACTAATAAAAAAACTCTGCTTAAGCAATATTTTTCTTATTTTGGGAACACGAAACTGTACCAAAATGGAGCAAACAAATCTCTTAACTGAATTTGAAGTAAACTTAGTACAAGTTACATCTGGTAAGCGATTCGCAAATTATATTATTGATTTAATAATCTTTTATTTGTTCATGATAGCCTTAGGCATAGTACTTGCATTTATATCACCAGCTTTACTTGATTTTGTTAGTTCAGATACCCCGGGTGCAGAAATCATTGACCGACTCATTTCTCTTATTCTTTATGGATTTTTTATGGGCTTCTATGAATATTTTACCAAGGGTCGTACAATCGGCAAAATAATAACAGGTACTAAAGCAGTTCAAACTGATGGTTCAAATCTTTCTTTTGACAAGGCAATGCTAAGAGGTTTATGCCGTGCAATTCCATTCGAGCCATTTAGTGCTTTTGGCTACCCATCTTACCCCTGGCATGATAAATGGACTAATACCTTTGTAGTTAATGTAAGAAGATCAACACTACCAGAACAAACTAATTAAGACGTATATTTTTCTTTTTTTGATTCAATTTCAGATTCAAATTGTTGTGGACTCATTGCATGTTCTGCATTAAAATCACCAATTTTTGTTCTACGTAAAGCACTTAGATACCCACCAACGCCAAGTGCTGCACCAAGATCATTAGCCAGGCTGCGTATATAAGTACCTGTACTACATTCAACACAAAAATCTATTTCAGGAAATGCAAATCTTGTAATAGCAAATTTATAAATCGTTACGGGTCTTGGCTCAACTTTTACTTCTATCCCTTTTCTGGCTGATAGATATAAGGGCTTCCCATCTTTTTTTATAGCAGAATGTTGTGGAGGCATTTGCAAAATATTTCCAGTAAACCCTTCAATAGCTTTCAACACAGCTTCTTCAGCTAATCCAGTAATTTCTTTTAAATTCTCAGGCTCACTTTCCAAATCATACGTTGGAGTAGTTGCACCCAAAGTAATAGTACCAGTATATTCTTTAGGCATGCCCATGTACTCGTTTATTTTCTTTGTATACTTTCCCGTACAAATAATTAGCAATCCTGTTGCCAGTGGATCCAAAGTGCCAGCATGACCAACTTTAGATATCTTAGTTATTATCCTTACTTTTTTTACTGCATCAAATGAAGTCCACCCAAGTGGTTTATCAATTAATATCATTTTTCCCTCTAAATAATCATTCAGTGCAGGATGTATGGGCTTTTGCTTCATAGTTGCAAAACTAAATCAAATGCCTGGCTTTTATTTCCAAATATTTATTCAAAGTGTTGATAGTAAGTTTTTGAGGTGTTGCAAGTATTGATAGAATGCCATTCTTTCGTAATTCACTTACAATAATTTTTTTCTCTTGAATAAATTTTTCCGCTATAATCTTTGTATAAACCTGTTGAATATTCTCAGGCTTATTTTCTGTAACTAGTTTTAACTCGGTATTTTCAAAGAAAACAAGAACCAATAAATGATTCTTATTCAATAATCTTAAATAAGGTAAATCCCTTTCTGCAGCACTTAAGGATTCATAATTTGTAAAATACACTAAGAGGCTTCGTTGAGTAATGGTTGTTTTTACAGTTGATACTAGCCTGCTCATATCGCTTTCAGTAAACGCAGTATTAACCTTATACAAATGATGCAATATTTTTTGCATTTGCAAGGGTGTTCTGCCTGCGGCTAAATTGTGTAGCCATTGGTCACCATAAGTTATTAACCCTGCTTTATCTTGCTTTTGTAAGGCGATATTACTCAATACTAGGCTGGCATTAATAGAATAATCCAATAAGCTAAGTCCTTCAAAAGGCATTTTCATTACCCTGCCAGTATTAATTATACAATAAATATGCTGACTCCTTTCGTCAGTAAAACTATTTACCATCAGCGCCCCACCCTTTCTGGCTGTTGCTTTCCAGTT
>JASGCW010000206.1 GCA_030053945.1 Limnohabitans sp. | reverse complement strand
AACATTTCATTATAGTGAAGTGTTTTTTATAAAAACATCGTGGGAGGAGCAGTGGTTTTGTTTTATTTATCATCCCTAAAAGTCTCCTGACTTTTAGGGATTGGATTAAACAGTTAAGGTTTGATGTTTTTTGAACTAATTAAATTACCTTTTATAAACTTATATTCTATATTTTCATTTTTATACCTAACAATAAACTTTTGTATTTCTGTATCAAAATCTTTTTTGAGTTGTTCTACGGGCGAAACATAAAAATAATATTGAATAGTATAATCTAAATGGAACTGATTTTGAGGCATTATATTATTTCTATTCAATAAATCTAATGCATAAACAATCTCTTTATCATTACCGTTATAATTCTTGCTTAGAGTTAAATTATAGCTTTTTATTAGCTCAAGTGATAAAGAATCTTTTTCTATTTTTATTTCTCTTTTCAAACTATCTGATGATCCCTTTTTAATAGTTTTTAGTGTGTCTTTCAACCAAATTTTAAATTCAATTTCCTTATTATTTAGATTATGACTAATCTTTTTCTCTTTTGTTTTTTCAACTTGTTTACAAGATGTTAAGAATATAAATATAGAGTTTAAAATAAACAGTAAAAGAAACAGTTTAAATAGGTGTTTTAATAAACTTGATTTCATTATTTATAGCTTTATTTTTTATAATCAAAGCGAACATTACTTTGCTTTTTCTCTCCTCGACCAGTAGTGATATTTGTATAAATTGTTTTTCCAATAATCTTTGTGGCAGATATTTGATATCCTGTATCTTTATATGTGAACTTGGTTACATCTACTCCTCCATTGTTATCTTTTTTGTATGTTGAAAGTAAATCTTTTGAGCCAGTACTCCAGCTATAATCTCTATGATTATTTTTCCATGTAGAAGAGATTAAATCAATACCATCCCAACCATTGGCTTTATTACTGTAATCTTGAAAACCCTCAGAACCTTGACTGTAACCAATAGCATTGATTGCTGCTCCTACGGCAAATTTTGAATTTCTACCACCTTCGCCCAAAGCTATAAAATCAGAAAAATTACTTTGTGTAGCTCCTTGCGCAAATCTGTTGTCATACATTGCTACATCATCCAAAGTTGGTAATTGAGTCGAACCACCATCAATAAAATTCATAGTAACATTTCCAATTGTGTAAGATTCGTCTTTACTACCGCTTGATTCTGCGTGTATTAACGAAGCAAATGCAAGAAGAAGTTCATTTGAAACACCAGCTAATTCTGTCTTTGCATAAATAGCATTTTTACCATCTCCAAGATTCTTGTAATCATCTTCTTTAACTGCATAAGTCTTCCCATCATTTTTACCATCCCAACCAAGATATTCTCCTTCGGTAGTATAGTAATCTCCTTCTAACATTCCATCGGGATCTATAAAACGTAATGGATTATTAAAGGCATAGCGATATGGTGTCCAATTTTGGTTTACTTCAGCTTTAGGGTCATACGCAAACCATCTTGCTACTGCTGGGTCGTAAAGTCTCGCCCCATAGTCGTACATATTCAACCCTAGCTCGTCTTGTAATTCCTTACCGTTGTATTTATAATTATTCTTAAAATAAGTAGTATATGGAGTAAGTTCACCAATAGTTTGTAAACTAGTAGTTCCATTTGTTTCTACAAACATTTTACTGTTTACATTATTTCTGGTGTGTTTTAGTCCAAATGGATAATAGCTATTTTCTTCTAAAATTTTTAAAGCTCCATTTTCTTGGGCGTAGCTTAGACGCACATTACCTAAATGATCGGTGTAATTAAACACATAGTTTAAACTATATAAGGGTTTGAACCTACAAGTTGGACAATATGTACTTGTTAAAACATTAGTTACATAACCCTCTGCATGTGGGAAAAATTGTAAAAAGCCACTACTATACTGAAAACCTCCAGTTAGATAATGGGTTATGATAGTATTGCCTGCTTCTGTCACTTTTTTTCCTATTTTTTGCCCTGTGGCATTTAGTTTAATTAAACCCAGCAATTGCTGGGTTTTATCTTATCTACTGTATGCGCACAGTTTAGAAAACTGCGCGAACGTTACCGCATATCCGAACCGTTCGGGTGTTTTAATTTGAAAGCTCTTTAAAATCTATAATCAAAACAGGTAAATTCTTTTTATTTGAGATAATAATATTATTTAAAATATTACAAGTTGGTTTACAAAACATAAATTTATTTTTTGATATTTTAATCGCAGATTTAAGTCTTGTTTCTATTTCATATTTTTTTTCTTTTTGTAGAGCAATAATTTTATGTTCATCATTATTAGCTTTATTCCCCAATAAAATTAATGTATCTGACGGGTTTTTTTCATATTCCACAGCTTTATAAACATAATAATACTTGATACTAGAAACTTCAATTATATGAATTTTTTTTGTCTGTCCAAATATTACATTAATATTTAAGATGAAAATTATTAAGATTAGTGATTTCATTTGATAACTTAATTTAATTTAACTACTGTTCCTGAAGGGATAACTGTTACCGCATATCTAGACCGTTCGGGGCGAATGTTTTTGCAGCATTAATAAATACTTGAAGGTTTTCAACTTTTATATTATAAAGCAATATTTTGTATTTCCCATTCGTATAGAGTTTCGAGATTCTTCTATTATGTTTTTCATATAGAAAATTCTCGTTATAATCCCTTTTGTCCCAATATTCTCCGATACATTTTAAGACTTCATTATAGTTAACATCTTTTAATTCCCAATTTGTAGACTCCTGTCCTTCATTTTTATAAGAAGAATAGACGTAAAATATTTGTTTATCTTTATATTCAAAGAAAAAATTATTACTACTTATCATCCAGTTTACAATATTTTTTGGTAAAATTATTGAAAAATGTGTTGTATAGTATATATCATTATCCGCTGATGCATTAACTTTATTGATGTATTTAAGTTTATTCTCATTACCACCATATTCAAATATCATACTATTATCATTGATACTGTTTTTAGGTATATCTATATATGAAGAGCAAGAACCCATCAATAGAACTGATAAAACAAAGATTAAATGTTTCATATTTATTTGTTTACTTTTTGCATTCCTTTTTTGAAAGTTGAATAATCTATTGTAATTATAGAGCCTCCTGTGTTATAGAATCCTACTGTAGGAGTGTATGTGCTAGGCGGTGGTGTTCCTCCCATTTGACCATCAGGTAATCTTCCTTTAACTTCAGACCAACCCAAAATCATAGAAGGCTGAGTGTTTCCTTCCATATTTTTAGGATCTGTATCATTACCTGTACCTTCAGATGGAGTTGGTAAACCCCTAATAACAACATTACCTTCTGTATCATATTCTAAAGGATGTAAATGGGCATCTGAAGCAACAGTATCACCTTGTTTACCTAAATCAATCCTAGCTGCGTTCCATTGTTTTGAACCTATTGTTCCAGCTTCTTTTCCAGTAACTATTTTTGATGATTTCCCTTTTTCTCCAAACATAAAACCTTTTTCTGTTCCTGTTTTATCTGTTTTTCCGAAAGCATATATTTCATCCATTTTTTCAAGTTGATCGTTAGTTATTTGATTAACAACGTGACCATTACTAATTGCTGTATCTGTGTCAGCTTCTTTTTTACTAGTTGTTAAAACTATTTTTTTATCTGTTTTACCATCTTCAACGTGTTTAGTAAGTTGACCTTTTAAATTATAAAAATCAGTAGGTGGTGTTGCAAACATCCCATCATAATCAACAAATATTACAGGGTTATCCCAAGCATAAGTATAAGGAGAGTATTTTCTCATCTTTTCCGCTTTCGGGTCAATATTCATCCATCTACCAATTGCAGGGTCATAATTCCTCGCTCCGTAGTCATACATATTGAGCCCTAACTCGTCTTGCAATTCCTTTCCGTTGTATTTATAATTATTCTTAAAATAAGTAGTATAAGGAGTTAGTTCGCCAATGGTTTGTATGCTGGTTTTTCCAGCTGATTCTACAAACATTTTACTGTTTATATTAGTTCTGGTGTGTTTTAATCCAAATGGATAATAACTGTTTTCTTCTAAAATTTTTAAAGTTCCATTTTCTTGGGCGTAGCTTACTCGCACATTACCTAAATGGTCAGTATAATTAAATACATAGTTCAAACTATAAAAAGGTTTGTATTTACAAGTTGAACAAATTGAACTA
>JASGCW010000205.1 GCA_030053945.1 Limnohabitans sp. | reverse complement strand
TTAATTTATTTTTCTGGTGAATTATATAAACACTTTTCTATTAATATTCCCAAACTTTTCACATCTGGACGATTGACACCTGTCAAATAATAATAATTGTGATTGTTAAAATGTCTTCTTTTATTGAATTCATCGAATTAAATTCATCTACAGCAACTCACCATCGTTTTCATCGAAAAGTTACAAACACACAGTTTAAAATAAAACATAATCTATCAACAATACCTGATTTATTCTCAATCGAAGAAGAAATTGATAACACATTTTTTTCTGCAATAAATAAAATTATTAAAAATAGCCATGATTTAGATGTTATTTCAATTACAATAACCCATGATAATTTGAGCAGTCCAATTTACATAAACAGAAGAAAAAATTTATTAAAAAAAGAGGACTTCCTGAATTCATTAATCAAAGTTTCTCAGTCTGACAAAACTTTCCTTTTGGATGGTGTTATAAATATGAAAGTTGGAATAACCGAACATATTCATGGTAAAGGAAAAGTTTCGTTTAAAAAAATAATGACAATTCATGATTACAGAAAACAAAAAAAATGTATAATAAAAATAAAAAATAATGATTCTAGATGTGGATTCATTGCAATCAATATGGCATTGAAACTAATGAATTGTTCAACAAATGAGAGAAGACAATTAATAAGAAATAATTATAATATTCAAAATAAATTAGCAGATGATCTTCTAATTAAATTAAATCTTCCATTGAACAGTGAATTGAATACAAGTAATTTAGAATATGTTTGCAATTTTTTGAGTAACTTAAATCCACCAGTTCAATTAGTTATAATTAATGGTCACACAAGAACTATTGATTTTAAATCATTCACATACGAAACTAAAATATGGTTAGAACTTTTTCAATATCATTATAATATTATTACATCAATGAAAGCATACGTGAATAAATCATACTATTGCGATAAATGTTTTGTTGGCTATGATAAAAAACTACAACATAAATGTAAATTCTACTGCGATTTTTGCATGACATCAAATATATGTGCTGGAGTGCAAATTTATTGTTGTGATTGTAATAAATATTTTAAAGGAAATCAATGCTTAAATAATCATAAATTGTCTGGAGTATGTGAAGCCTTTCAGAGATGCAGAAGATGTGATATTGACTACGAAGTGAAATCTGGACATTCTTGTTGTATTTACAATTGTAAAAAATGTCACGAACAATATAATGTATCACCGCATTATTGTTATATCAAAACTATAGACAAACAAAAAATATTAGAGGAAGATAGTAAAATAAAAGTAATTGTTGTATTCGATATTGAATCTGCTTTATTAAATGAAAATAATTTTTATATACATAAACCAAACCTATTAATTTCTTTAACTGTATGTGACTTATGTTCAAAACTTAAAACTGATTATCATTCATATTTTTGTAAATATTGTGGTAATTATGAAAATATATTTACATCTTTTGATTGTGTTTCTAACTTTGGTGATTATATTTTCAAAAAGTTGAATCCCTTGATAATGCAAAATAAATCTATGATATATATATTGGCTCACAATTTTAAAGGTTATGATGGACATTTTATTTTACAAGATATTTTCAAAAGAGAATTTTTTAATATTGAAACAATAATGAATGGATCGAAAATTTTATGTATTAAAATAAATAATATAATATTTTTTGATAGTTTGAGCTTTTTTCTTCAGCCATTATCATCTTTACCAAAGTCTTTTGGTTTCGAAAATATTGTAATTAAAGGTTATTTTCCTTTTTATTTAAATAAGGATGAATCTCTGTCATATAATGGGTCATTTCCTGATAAATCTTTGTTTGGAATTGATACAATGACAACAAGCAAGCTTAAAGATTTCAATAATTGGTATGAGATGAATAGAAGTAAAATGTATGATTTAAAATCCGATGCTTTAAAATATTGCAAAAACGATGTCTTAATATTAATGTTATCTATTATAAAATTCCGCGAACAATTTAAAAATATAACCGAAATTGATCCTTTAACAAGAAACTTCACTCTAGCGTCAATCGGACTAGAAGTTTTTAGAACTAATTTTTTAAAGGAATATACGATAGGAATAACACCTATCGCTGGTTATTCACAAAGGAATGGTTCAATTCATTGTGATATCTGGCTTGATTATAACGAAATGTGCATCAAAGATGAAATCATTAGAGAATATAGAGTTGGCAGGTATTATGCAGATGGATACAATAAAAAGCATAATACAATATATGAATATTTTGGTTGTTTTTACCATGGATGTTTGAAATGCTATAAAGATCGAAGTAGTGTATTAAATTTAAGAAAAAATGAATATTTGAATGTTGATGTTCTGTATGAAAAAGTGAAAAGAAAATTATATTGCTACAACGAATTGGGTTTTAAAGTAATAAAAATATGGGAATGTGATTTTTTGGCTAATAAAAAAATAAAGCAAAACCTTAAAGATTATTATAATAAAAGATTACAATATTACATTTCAAAAAAGAGATATGGAGGCGTATCGATAAGAGAAAGTTTTTATGGAGGAAGAACAAATAATTTACGATTTTGGTACATTCCTATGAATAATGAAACAATTGAATACAAAGATGTATGTTCTGAATATCCTTTTGTCTTAAAAACAAAATTTTATCCTATTGGACATCCTAAAATTATAAGAAATTATTTCGATGAAACACTAAAAACCTATTTTGGATTTATAAAATGTATTATTTGTCCACCTAAAAAATTATTTTTACCTGTTTTACCTTTAAGAGTATGTGGGAAACTCTTATTTCCATTATGCAAAATATGTGCAGTTGAAAAAAAACAAGAAAGTTGTAATCACAGTGAAGAAGAACGAGCACTGATTGGTACATGGACATCTGTAGAATTACAAAAGGCAATTTCTTTAGGATATTACATTTTAACCATTATTGAAGTTTTACATTATGAAAATAAATCAGATAATATGTTTAAAAATTATATTAATTTATGGTTAAAAGAAAAACAAGAAGCTTCTGGATGGCCTACTTGGGTAAAAACTGAAAATGATAAAAAAATGTATCTCGATAGTTATTTCAAAAATGAAGGTGTTTCTTTAAATCCACAAAAAATTGAAAAGAATCCTGGACGGCGTTTTATAGCAAAAATAATGTTAAATTCATTTTGGGGAAAATTTTCTCAAAGACCTAATTTGGCAAAAACTAAAATTTGTAAAGATTTCGATCAATATTGGAGTATAATAAATAATGATCAATTGACTGTTGAAGGAGAAGAACAAATAGATGAAAATAACATTATTTTATGTTATAAATTTTTAAATGATGAGAACGCAAAACCAGGAAACACAAATATAGCAATATCTTCATTTGTCACTGCATATGCTAGACTTCATTTATATTACTATATGGAAAAAATTTTAAAAAATGGTAATGACAGATTATTATATTTTGATACAGACTCAATTATTTACATTTCCAAAAATGGAGATTCAGAAATAATTACTGGAGATTATCTTGGTGATCTTACAGATGAAATTAAAGATAATTATGGTAATGAAGCAAGAATAACAAAATTTTGTTCAGCTGGCCCGAAAAACTATGCTCTAGAAATAGAAAATGGGAATGAGACAAAAGTTATTTTAAAAACAAAAGGAATTACAAATTATGCATGTAACATTAATATTTTAAACATTCAAGAAATGATTAAAATGGTTAATAAATTTATTGATAAAAATGAAACACAAAAAAATATTTTTCAAACACATATAACATCGCATAAATTTAAACATTATGTAAAAACTAAACAATTTGAAAAAGTATATAAAGTTGTAAGTGAAAAACGAAGAATAATTGAAAATTGTACTTTACCTTTCGGTTATGTAGATTAATAAAATGAATTTGAACATAAATTTGTGTAAATTTATTTCACCTTTTTCGATGATAATTTCTGGTCCTAGCAGTTCAGGTAAGACTTTTTGGGTGCGAAATCTTTTAAAATATCATTCATTGTTAATACAACCACCTAAAGAAAATATAACCGTTTTTTGGGCTTACGGAATATACCAATCACTCTATGATGAAAAAATACCTAATGTGGAAATTATTTATTCAAATGGTTTTCCAACAGAAACTGAAATTGACAATCTTTGTCCTGATTTAATAATTTTAGACGATTTAATGAACGAAGTTTCTGATGAACAA
>JASGCW010000011.1:50747-74915 GCA_030053945.1 Limnohabitans sp. | reverse complement strand
AATGATTTAATCATAAACAAACTTCCTGTAACCTTTAAAGGTTTCTTCGACTTTATCGAAAATGGGTATAATATGAATTTTACCTTAGACACATTCAATAGTAATCTGCACGATTTATTTACAGCACTTCCACCTGAATATGTAGATTGGTTAAAAAAAACTCAAATCAAAGGAAGCACTAATGCTCACTTTTCGCTAATAGGAAAATATATTGTTTCACAAAATTACAAACCGGATGTCAACTTTGATATTTCCATAAAAAACGGATTTGTTTCGCATCTAAAAGCTTCTGAACCAGCGCAAAACATCTATTTAAACTTAAAAACTAGACTTCCATCATTAGATATTAACAAATTAGAAGTAAACTTAGATTCGATATACTTTACCGTAGGCAGAGATTATTTTAAAAGCAAAATCAAAACGGAAGGATTTGGAAAAAAAATGGCCATAAATAGCTTAATTCAATCTAAAATTGATCTTTCAAAACTTCAAAGAGCAATAGGATATAATGAATTTAAAATAAAGGGGAATTTAACTACAGATATTATTGCACAAGGAAAATTAGACCTCGATTCCAAAGTTTTTCCTGTTACAAAAGGAAAAATGGACTTAAATTATGGTTCTTTACAAACTAAATTTTATCCTAAACCTATAGAAAATATCACAATTCAATCTTTTATAAATAGTCCTACTTCAAATTTAAAAGACGCTGAAATAAAACTCTCTCCTGTACAACTCACTTTTGAAGGAAAGCCATTTAAGATTTCAGGTAGCCTTAAAAATATTGAAGATGTAAATTATGATTTAAAAATTGATGGCATTCTAAATCTTTCAAAGATTTACAAGGTTTTTTCTCAAAAAGGATTAGATTTTGAAGGGCTAATTGACTCTCATCTTAGCCTTGCAGGAAAACAATCAGATGCTACATCTGGGAAAATCAATAATTTAAAAAATTCAGGAACATTACACTTAAAAGATATTAAAATAACATCGCAATACTTACCGAAGCCCTTTTACATCAACGATGGTCTTTTTGTATTTAACCAAGACAAAATGAATTTTTCAAATTTTAAAGGCAAATATGAAAGTTCAGATATTCTTATGAATGGGTATTTACAAAATGTAATAAACTTTGTAATGAGTAAAAATGAAATTTTGAAAGGCTCTTTTCAGTTTTATTCAAAATATTTGAACATTAATGAATTAACAACATCATCAAATAATAATATCGATACCAATTCAAACCCTGCAACAGAAAAACCTATTGCATCAGCTGCAAGTGATAAAATCATTGAAGTACCTAAAAATTTTGATTTATCCTTTTTGTTGAAATCAGACAGAACACAATTTGACGATGTTAAAATCAAAGATTTAAATGGATTGATTTCAATAAAAAATGGAACACTTATATTAAAAAATGCAAGCTTAAACATTATAGATTGTAAAGCTAATATGAATTTAACTTATAAAAATATTAATTCTGAAAAAGCTTCATTTAGCACACAAATAAAAGCGTCCGAATTTGACATTAAACGTGCTTATAACGAAATTGAAATGTTTAGAAAAATGGTCACATCTGCAAAAAATGCAGAAGGTATTATTTCTTTAAATTATAATTTAAATGGGGTTTTAAACAAAAAAATGGAACCTATATATCCATCATTAGTTGGAAACGGAAGTTTAACTGTAAAAAATGTAAAATTCAACGGTTATAAACTAATGAATGTGATTGCTTCTAAAACAGAAAACTCAGATTTAAAAGATCCTAACATAGAAGATATAGTTATTAATACAAAAATTAAAAATAACATCATCAACATTGAACGTTTTAAATTTAAAACAAGTGGTTTTAGAATTCGTTTTGAGGGACAGGCTAGTTTTGATGGAAAATTAAATTTGAAAACTCGAATAGGATTACCTCCACTCGGAATAATAGGCGTTCCTCTTAAAATCCAAGGTACACAAGAAAAACCAAAAATTAAAATTGGTTCAAAATCGCAAGATTTGCAAGGAACAGAATTTTAACTGATTGTTTCCAATTCTAATTAACATTCATTTAATAAACTATGAAAGACATAGAAAACTTAGACGATATAAAACAAATGGTAGATACTTTTTACAACAAAGTTAAAGTAGATACATTAATTGGTCCTATTTTTAATGGTGTTATAAAAGATTGGACCCCTCATCTGAATAAAATGTATACCTTTTGGGAGACAATCCTTTTAGATGTTCATTCCTATTCTGGTTCACCTTTTCCTCCACACGCTAAGATGCCATTAGAAAAAATACACTTTGACCGCTGGATGACAATATTTGTAAGCACAGTTGATAGCTTATTTATAGGAGAAAAAGCAAATGAAGCAAAGTGGCGAGCAGGTAAAATGGCTGAACTTTTTAACTATAAAATTGGATATTTCAAAAAAGCTGGACATCAACCTTTGATATAAAGTTTAGTATTTTATAGAATATGACATTTGTTAGCTTTTTTTAACTTCAAAAAAGCGTATTTTTGCTTTATTAACAAAAATCATATGGAAACTCATTTTGAAAGCAATCCGTTAATAGACAGATTACCCCAACATTTAAAACAGTTTATCATACCTCAAAACTATGATGACTACACACCTATCAACCAAGCTGTTTGGCGTTATGTGATGCGTAAAAATGTAGATTATCTTTCAAAAGTGGCTCACGAATCGTACTTAGACGGATTACGTCAAACAGGTATAGATATTGACAATATTCCTAATATGTACGGGATGAACCGTATCTTAAAAGAAATAGGTTGGGCAGCTGTTGCTGTAGATGGTTTTATTCCGCCAAGTGCTTTTATGGAATTTCAAGCCTATAATGTTTTAGTTATTGCTTGCGATATTCGTCAGTTAGAACATATAGAATATACACCAGCTCCAGATATTATTCACGAAGGTGCTGGTCACGCTCCTATTATTGCAAATCCTGAATATGCAGAATACTTACGTCGTTTTGGCGAAATAGGTTGCAAAGCAATTTCTTCAGCTAGAGATTATGAATTATATGAAGCCATTCGTTTATTATCAATCTTAAAAGAAGCTGAAAACACACCAGAAGAAGAAATTAAAAAAGCAGAAGAACAAGTTGATTTCCTTCAAAACAATATGGGAGAGCTTTCTGAAATGTCAAAAATCAGAAACTTACATTGGTGGACTGTAGAATATGGACTAATAGGAACTGTAGAAAATCCAAAAATTTACGGTGCAGGTTTACTTTCATCAATTGGAGAAAGTGCTTGGTGTATGACTGACAATGTAAAAAAACTACCTTATGATATAAGTGCTATTGACCAAAGTTTTGACATTACTAAACCTCAACCACAATTGTATGTAACCCCTGATTTTGCACATCTAAGCTACGTTTTAGAAGAATTTGCAAATAAAATGGCATTGCGTACAGGTGGGTTAAGTGGAATAAAAAAATTAGTCGATTCAAAAGCGTTGGGTTCTATAGAATTAAGCACTGGCTTACAAATTTCTGGAATATTTTCTAATGTTATTGAAAACGAAGGCAAACCAGTTTATGTACAAACAACAGGTAAAACTGCTTTATCTTACCGTGAAAAAGAATTAGTAGGTCACGGAACAGAATATCACGCTGAAGGTTTTGGTTCACCTATAGGAAAACTTAAAGGAATCAATTTAGCCATAGAAGATATGAGCCCTCGTGATTTAAGAGCTTATGATATTTATGAAGGAGAGCAAATCACATTAGAATTTGAAGGCAACATTAAAATTACAGGTGAAATAATTACTGGAACTAGAAATTTACAAGGTAAAATTTTATTAATCAAATTCAAAAACTGTACGGTCACACAAGGAGATAAAGTTTTATTCCAACCAGATTGGGGGATTTACGATATGGCTGTTGGAAAAGAAGTAGTCTCTGCTTTTTCTGGTCCAGCAGATGTAAATAGTTTTGATATGATTAACCACGTTCCTTCAAGTAAAACTATTAAACATAAAAAATCTGCCGAACGTGAAGAACTGGAAAATCTTTACAGAAATATTCGAAGCATACGAGAAGAAAAAAACACTTCTATTACATTAAAAGAAGCTTTTGGAGCAGTATCAAGTAATCACCCTAATGATTGGTTGCTTTCTGTTGAAATTGCTGAATTAGCGCACAAAGAAAACAACAATGATTTAGTTGATAAAGTATTAAATCATCTAGAAAATATTAAAACTAAACGACCAGAAGTAGCACATTTAATCAAAAACGGATTAGATCTAATTTTTGAAAAAGTTTCTGCATAATGTAACTTTTGTCACCATAATTAAAAAACGAAGCCCATATTTTTGATAAAAAGTTAAAAATATGGGCTTATTAGATTTATTAGGTTTAGGTAGTAAAACAGGTGAAATTAAAAATTTCATTGAAAGAGGTGCTGTTATTATTGACGTAAGAACTACAGGTGAATATGCATCAGGACATATTAAAGGCTCAAAAAATATTCCTTTAGATCAAATCCAAGGTAAAGTTCACGAAATAAAAAAACTAAACAAACCCATTATTGCTTGTTGCCGTAGCGGTGCAAGAAGCGGTCAAGCTACCTCATTTTTAAAGCAAAACGGCATTGAATGTATCAATGGTGGCGGATGGGATGGTCTGCAAAGACAACTATAATTACCTAAAAAAACAACAACTAAAAAAGAAAGGCTTCTGTAAGGAAGCCTTAATTATTATAATTTGAATTCTTTTTCTGATTTAATTTCACTTCCTTGATACTCTACTTTCCACCCCACCGAATGTGTAACTAACAATATTTTTGACAATTCGCTAATCAACCTATTTTCCGCATTCGTTTTTAAAGAAGATTTTTCAATTTTCTTGGCTAAATCTGCTTTAACTTTTTTAGTAATATTATTAAAATCAGCTCCTGTAAATTCATTAAACTTACTTTGCTCAATATTATAATATTGAATATCTGGACTTATTTTAATTTCTTCTTTTGGGATTGAAACTATTCTAATAATTTTATTCTTTTCATCTATTTCATATTTCATTTGTCGCAAATCATAAGCTACACTAGCATCAGAATTTACTATAACTATAGCTTTCTTATCAAAAGAAATCAGACCTCCTAGGTAGCTGTCTTTATCTTTAAAAGTAAGTACTTGAGAAAAATGTCCTTCTGTAACCACTAATTTACCAACACTTTTTATTTGCTCTTGAATTAAATTAGAGTTATATTCGGTTGTACTGTTTTCTTCTCCTGTAAAATATTTATAAGTAAAAAAAGCAAACACTAGAAATAATAATCCGAAAAATAACTTTTTATATATATTTATCATTTTAATAAATTTAAAACCCAAAGTTAATGAATAGTCTTGACAAACCTACCGAATTTCATCTGTCAAAAAAACTACGATTTATTGAAAATTTACATATCGTATTTTGGTTGATAAAAGATATGTGCTGGTGTCTAGAATTCAAAACCCTTGGCATAACAATGGCAATACCTACTATTTGCATTGCGTCTTACTTTGTTTACAAGAGTAAAAAAGATATCACAGAATTATTTCACAACATTGCTGTTTTACTTTGGATAATAGCCAACACATTATGGATGTCCTCTGAATTTTTCAAATTTGACGAAACTATTTTTATTTTAGGGCTAAACGGAAGAACATTATGTGCTATCCCTTTTGGTTTAGGAATTTTAGTTCTTGCTATTTACTATTTGCTTATTTATCCTAAGCAATTATCTAAAACTGAATTGTAGGACATTTTACTTTTAAAGATTCAATCTTCAATTGGAGTTGTGTTACAAATTTTTGATGGCTTTCGGTATTAGGATTAAAAGGTCTATGTGTCAAACCTTTTTGAATCAATTCAACCTCTTTCATTATTGATAAAGTCGCACTCTCAAAATAAGTTTCAGAAAAACGTTCCCAAATATAATCTACTGCCAGTTGGTTAGGATGCAACATATCTGCATTATAAAAACGATAATCTCGTAGTTCATCCATTACAATTTCATAACTAGGGAAGTAGTAAGTATTCAGCTTAAAGTGTTCAGTATTCAGTAAATTGAAATCATTAATTAGTATATGTAAGGCAGAAAACAAATTTCCTTTACTTACATTATTCTCAAAAAAACCATCTTTTATATGTCGAACAGGTGAAATGGTAAAAATAAAATTACAAGTTGGATTTACAGAATGAATCAAAGTCATAGTATTCTTCAAACTTTTTTCATTTTCTTGAGAAGTAAGCAATTCCTTTATAAATTCTTTTTGAGGCACTTTATGACAATTCGCTACAATTTCTCCCGAAGCTATGTTTCTATAGCCCCACGAGGTTCCAAGGGTAATGATACAATGTGATAATTTAGTTATTTGTTCGTGTGTAACTTCAATTAAAGTATTCAATGTTATCAAAAAAACTTCCTTATCAGAATGAGATAATTCAGAATGAACTTCATAACAATGCCATAAATCATTGTGGAAGAAAATATCTTTTTCAGTATAAAAATCCTTCTGAACAACTCGATGGATTAGTTTTTCTAAGGAAATGGTATTAAAAATTATTCCGAAGGGGTTTACTGAAACATTAAACTTAAAATAACTAAATTTGCTTCCTATGTTTTCAGCAAAACAAGACCCTAACAACAATAAATTAGATTCATAATTTATTGTTGTATTAGTTTTAGATATTGGAACTTTTAATGAAAAAATCATATCCAAAACTACAAATATTTTATCAAAACTATATAAAACATTTTTGACCTAATGGAAATCTTATATACATACTTAAAAAAACATTACAAGCTATTAATAATCGCCCTCGTCCTTGCAGGAATAAACATTTGTTTCAGTTTAAGTGATTCTATAATTACAGGAAAACTAATGCAAGATTGCGGAGTGGGAATTTCAAAATATAAAGGAAATGAACTAGGTTTTATAAAAGCCGTGGCTTTTTGGTTAGGGCTTTCTGTCTCTATGGCAATGATATCGAGGATTACGAAAAACTTTCAAGATTATTTTACCAATATCGTCATTCAACGTACAGGTGCAGAAATGTACACAGACGGAATTAAAAAGTCGCTAGATTTACCTTATGCCCAATTTGAAGACCAACGTAGTGGTGAAACATTAAGTAAATTACAAAAGGTAAGAATTGATTCTGAGAAACTCATTAACCTATCTATTTCGTTAATTTTTCAAACGATAGTGGGTTTTATCTTTGTATTCATTTATATTGCCAGAATTGATATAAAAATTTCATTAATTTTTGTTTTAACAGCACCAATCATAGGCTGGATAAGTTCTTTTTTAGGTAAAAAAATAAAAACGGTATCTAAAAACATTGTTTCGCAAACCAATGCTCTAGCAGGCTCTACCACAGAAAGTTTACGCAATATTGAATTAGTAAAAAGTTTAGGACTTACCCAACAAGAGGAAGAACGATTAAATCAAAACACACTAAAAATCTTAGGTCTTGAGCTTCAAAAAATACGTTATATAAGAAGTTTGAGTTTTATACAAGGTACTACTGTTCATTTTATGCGAACGCTAGTTGTATTTACTTTGTATTATTTTGTTTTTCAAGGCAAAATTGTGATAGGAGAATTACTCACAATGACCTTTTTCACTTTCTTTATTTTTAATCCGTTACAAGAAATGAGTCAGTTTATCATTGTAAAAAATGAAACAAAGGCTTCGTTAGACAATTTTAAAAAATTACTCGAACAAGAATCAGAATACAAACCAGAACATCCTACAACTATAGGTACTATAGAAAAACTCACATTTAGCAAGGTAAGTTTCCAACATCAAACGGCTAGTTTTAAGGCAGTAGAAAACATTTCTTTTGAAATAAAAAAAGGAGAAACAGTTGCCTTTGTAGGTCCATCTGGTTCGGGAAAAACAACTTTAGTAAAACTTCTAGTTGGTTTATACAAACCAAACGAAGGAACTATTGCTTATAATAATATTGATGAAACCGAAGTTGAATTATTAGAAATACGCAAACAACTAGGATTTGTAACTCAGGATGCTCAATTATTTTCTGGTACAATAAAAGAAAATCTATTATTTGTTAAACCAGAAGCAACTGATGAAGAATTATTAAACGCATTACAACAAGCCAGCTGTCATAATTTACTAAACCGTGCCGAAAATGGTATAAACACGACTATAGGTGAAGGCGGTATAAAAGTTTCTGGTGGTGAAAAACAACGTTTGTCAATCGCTCGTGCTATTCTTAGAAACCCTAATTTATTGATCTTTGATGAAGCCACTTCAGCTCTCGATTCCCTTACCGAAGAAGCCATTAATGAAACCATAAAATCGATTTCAAACAATAAGCGTATTACTGTTCTCATAGCTCACCGATTATCCACCATTATGCACGCTGATAAGATTTTTGTACTTGAAAAAGGAAATATTGTTGAACAAGGTAAACACCAAGACTTAGTAGATAGCAAAGGGCTTTATTATGCTATGTGGAGACAGCAGATTGGGGAGAGAAAATAAAAACGGAAAACTTACGTTTTCCGTTTAAAATATTGTTATTCTTTTCATTGATAAAAATACTGTGTTCTTGCAGTATCTGTAGCTCCACCAGGTAGAGCAGAAGTTACAGTAGTTTGTGAAGCAGTAGGATAATTATCGCTATTATACGTATAAGTTACCTTAACTGTTTCCACGTTAGGTGTACCTAATTGAATTTCTTTAATCATATTAGCACTGTTACCAAATCCTTGCATAAAGTCATCTACAAATTCTTTCGAACTCATTAATTGCTTCATACCTGTAATATTCATAAACGGATTATTTTTAACATCATACTCATAATTAAGCGTTGTCGTGTCAGTAACACCAATTCTTGTTTTTTCAACTTTAGTAAGTTCTTTACCTGTAAAGTATCTTGTTTCAGTCTCAAAAGCATTACCTGTTGGGGTAGTCAAAATACCTGTATTTTGATAATGTTTAACAGTTACCGTAGCATTCGAATTGTACGTATATTTATAAATATTAGTTGAATTATTATCTAAATCCTGATTTATATATTCTAATAATCTACTACTTGCATCATAAGTAAATATTTCTTTATTGGTATCTGTACCAGAATCAGACGTTTTAATCTCCGATATCAAGTTACCTGTGTAAGTAAAAATAGATTTTATTCCTAAATTAGAATTAATTTCAACAAGCTTTTTCCCGTTGTATGTATAAATCCTTTCATTAGAAGTCGTTCCTGTTAATGATGTAGTAGTAATTGTTTTCTGCACTAAAACATTGGTATTAACTGGTGTAACCCCCGTGTTAGAAGGTGTTAAATCTACAGTATCGTCTGTAGATTTTGAACAAGATACGAAAAGTGCCAATGCACTTAGCGTAATAATTAATTTTTTCATTGTTTATTTTTATATTTTCGAGCAAAAAAAGAGCAAAAAAAAATGAAAAACTATAGTTTTTCATTTTTTTTAACAATTTTATCTTCAGTTTACCTTACAAAATCAATTGCCTTTTCCAACGCCTCATTCACACCTGCAAGATTTTTACCTCCTGCTGTGGCAAAGAACGCTTGTCCACCACCACCACCTTGAATGAATTTCCCTAACTCACGAACTACTTGACCTGCATTTAAGCCTTTGGCATCAACTAATTCTTTAGAAACATAACAAGTTAACATCGGTTTATCTTCATTTACAGTTGCTAGAACTAAGAATACGTTATCTTTATTTTGACCTAATTCGTAAGCTAAATCTTTAGCACCATTGGCATCAAGATCAACTTGTACCGCTAAGAAATCGACACCATTTATATTTTGAATTTGAGAAGCTAATTCGCCTTTTAGGTTTTTCGCTTTTTCTTTTAATAATTGCTCAACTTGCTTTTTTAACTTGGCATTTTCATCTTGTAAAGAAACTACCGATTTAATAAGATCTTGCGGGTTTTTCAACACTTCTTTAACCTCTGCAATTAAACCTTCTTGTTTGGCAAAGAAATCTTTTACAGCATTATTAGTAATAGCTTCAACGCGACGAATACCAGCAGCTACAGCACCTTCTGAAATAATTTTGAAATGCCAAATATCAGCAGTATTACTTACGTGAATTCCTCCACATAACTCCATGCTTTCTCCAAATTTAATCGCACGCACATTATCCCCGTATTTTTCTCCGAATAATGCCATAGCCCCTTCTTCAATTGCTTGTGCAAATGGAATACTTCTTCTTTCAATTAATGGTAATTGCTCTTGAATACGTGCATTTACAAAATCTTCAACTTGTTGCAATTCTTCATTCGTAACTTTAGCAAAATGAGAAAAGTCAAAACGTAAATAATTAGGCGCTACCAACGAACCTTTTTGCTCTACGTGTGTACCTAAAACACTACGTAATGCTTGATGTAATAAGTGCGTAGCCGAGTGGTTACTTGCGCATAAGCTACGTAACTCGGTATCAACTTTTGCTTGGAATGAAGCATTTACATTTTCTGGTAAACGCTTTGCAAAATGCAAGATTAAATTATTTTCTTTTTTAGTATCTATAATCTCAATGGTTTCATTAGCCGAAACTAATTTTCCTTTATCGCCAACTTGCCCCCCTCCTTCTGGATAAAAAGGTGTATTATCTAAAACGATTTGGTATAAAACTCCATCTTTTTTAGAATCTACTTTACGGATACGGGTAATTTTAACATCATTCTCAGTTTGATCGTAGCCAACAAAGGCTTCTACATTTCCATCAACCAATATTTTCCAGTCATCTGTAGTCACTTCTGAAGCTGTTCTAGAAATCTCTTTTTGATTTCTCATTCCTTCTTCAAATTCATCATCATTATAAGTTAACCCTTTTTCTTTTAATATTAAAGCAGTTAAATCTTTTGGAAATCCAAAAGTATCATATAATTCAAAAACCTTAAATCCTGAAACTTCTTTTCCTACTGTTTCTGAAATTACATTTTCTAACAATTGTAATCCTCTCTCTAAAGTGCGCAAAAATGAATTTTCTTCTTCACGAATTACTTGTGTTACCAAGTTTTGTTGCGATTTTATTTCTGGGAAAAATTCGCCCATTTGATTGGCTAACACTTCAACCAATTTATAAATAAAAGGTTCTTTGGTATTTAAAAACGTAAATCCGTAACGAACAGCACGACGTAAAATACGACGAATCACATAACCTGCACCAGTATTAGAAGGCAACTGACCATCAGCAATGGCAAAAGCAACCGCACGCACGTGATCTACAATTACACGAATAGCAATGTTAGTTTTATTTTGAGTTTCTTCGCTTTCGCTTAGAATGACATTATTTGGTGTATATTTTAAACCTGTAATTTGGGTTACTTTTTCAATTAAAGGAGTAAATACATCTGTATCATAATTTGAAGTTACTCCCTGCATAGCCATACACAAACGCTCAAATCCCATACCAGTATCAACGTGTTGTGCTGGCAGTTTCTCTAAACTTTTGTCTGCTTTACGGTTAAACTCCATAAATACGTTATTCCAAATCTCAACAACTTGAGGGTGATCTGCATTTACTAGGCTTCTACCAGAAACTTTAGCTCTTTCCTCATCAGAACGTAAGTCAATATGAATTTCAGAACAAGGTCCACAAGGTCCTTGATCACCCATTTCCCAGAAATTATCTTTTTTATTTCCTAAAATAATTCGGTCTTCAGCTACATATTGTTTCCAAATATCGAAAGCTTCTTGATCAAAAGGTACATTTTCCTCAGGATTTCCTTCAAATACAGAAACATATAAACGGTCTTTATCTAATTTTAATACTTCTGTCAAAAACTCCCATGCCCAAGCTAAAGCTTCTTTTTTAAAGTAATCACCAAAAGACCAGTTTCCTAACATTTCGAACATAGTATGATGATAGGTATCAAAACCTACATCTTCTAAATCGTTATGTTTTCCTGAAACACGAAGACATTTTTGGGTATCGGCTATACGGGCGCTTTTAGGTGTTCCGTTTCCTAAAAAAAATTCTTTAAACTGTGCCATCCCTGAATTATTAAACATCAAGGTTGGATCATCTTTAAGCACAATAGGTGCCGAAGGAACGATTAAATGATCCTTGCTTTTAAAAAAATCTAAATACGCTTTGCGAATGTCTTGTGATTTCATTATTTGGCTAATATTTTGTTACTTTGTAATAATTGAGTGCAAAAATAGCATATTTTTAAGTTATGTCGAAAAAAGTAAAGTATTATTACGACACAGAAAGTCTAGCCTACCGAAAAATCAAACCAAAAAAAGGACTAAAAATTGGTTTTGCGGCATTATTTCTAGTGGCATCAGGTTTATTTGGCTTTTTATTTTTCTTTTTCGCTTCTAATTCAGGATATTTTAATACTCCCAAAGACAAAATTAGAGCTAGAGAACTAGAAAATTTAAAACTGAACTACACCATTTTAAACAAAAAAATTGACCAACTAAATGAAGTTTTAGCAAACGTTGAAGAACGCGATAACAATATTTATAAAGTTTATTTCAATAGTTCATCTTCAGGAGAAACTGATAAAGAAAAAAAAATAATTACTGAAAGTCGATTCAAAAACCTATTAGCAATGAATAATGAACAACTAATTAATTCGACAACAGAAAAAGTTGATGAACTTTCAAAAGGTCTTGTTGATCAATCCAAATCGTTAGACAAAATTTTATCGCTTGCAAAATCAAAAGATAAATTTTTAGGCGCTATACCTGCTATTCAACCTGTTAAAAACGAACAGTTAAAACGTATGGCATCAGGTTTTGGATACCGAAGCGACCCTTTTACCAAAGCTCGTAAAATGCACAAAGGGATGGACTTTACCTCTCCTACTGGAACACCTATTTTTGCTACTGGTGATGGTATTGTAAAACGTGCTGACGCAGCCGCTTCTGGATATGGTAACCACATTGTCATTTCACACGGTTTTGGTTATGAAACACTTTATGCCCACTTAAGTCGGTACAATTGTCGCCCAGGAAAGCGAGTAAAACGTGGAGACATTATAGGATTTGTAGGAAGTACAGGGCGAAGTCAAGCGCCACACTGTCATTATGAAGTTCACAAAAATGGACAAGCAGTAAATCCTATTAACTTCTATTACGGAAACATTTCGGCAGTGGAATATACCGCTATTGCAAAAATGGCGACGCAAGAAAACCAATCGTTTGACTAGTTTTTAGTGTGCAGTCGCAGTATTCAGTTAACAGTAAACATAAAGATGAATATAAATCTACCTGAAAATAAGCGATATTATACAATGGGCGACATTGCAACTGCTTTTGGAGTAAATCAATCACTTATTCGTTTTTGGGATAAAGAGTTTGATATTTTAAAACCTAAAAAAAATGCAAAAGGAAATCGGCTATTCACTCCTGAAGATGTAAAAAATTTTCAATTAATATACCACCTTGTAAAAGAAAGAGGATTTACCCTTGAAGGTGCAAAAATTCATCTAAAGGAAGGACAAAAAAAATCTTTAGACAAACTAGAAATCATTTCAAAACTAGAAACCATTAAAGCGCAGTTACAAAATATTAAAAACGAATTGTAACTTTTTAAATAAATTACGACTAATTAATAAACTTTTTAAAACAAAAAACACTATGAGAAAATTTTTGCCAATTATTGTAATAGGAGGTATTTTACTAATAGGAATTATGTGGTATATGAATGTTAATAATACTGCAAACAAAAAAACACAAGGTGTAAATAAAGAATGGGGTAATGTTGAAACTTCATACCAACGCCGTAATGATTTAATTGGAAATTTAGTAAATACTGTAAAAGGTGCTGCCGATTTTGAAAAAGGAACTTTGACTGCTGTAATCGAAGCTAGATCAAAAGCAACTTCTATGACTATTGACCCGTCAAAAATAACCCCAGAACAATTAGAACAGTTCAATCAAGCTCAAGGCGGGGTAAGTTCTGCATTATCTAGATTATTAGTAACTGTTGAACAATATCCGCAATTAAGAGCTAACGAAAACTTTTTAAAACTTCAGGATGAGCTTGCTAGTACTGAAAACACTATTCAAACAGCTAGAACACGTTACAACGAGGCAGTTCAAGATTACAACGGTTATGTATTAAATATGCCACAAAATATGATTTTAAATGGCAAATACACTGAAAAGCCTTTCTTTAAATCAGTAGCTGGTGCAGAAAAACCAGTTGAAGTTAAATTTTGATTTAACTAAACTATGTCAAAAGTAGAAGATTTTTTATCTAAAACTGACGAAGAAGAAATCGTTAATGCTATTCAAATTGCAGAAACAAACACTTCTGGCGAAATAAGAGTTCATATAGAAAAAAATACTTCTTTGGCTCCTTTAGAAAGAGCCAAAGAGGTTTTTCATTTTCTAAAAATGGATCTTACCAAACAGCAAAATGGCGTTTTAATTTACATCGCTGTCGAATCAAAAACTTTTGCTATTTATGGTGATTCTGGAATAAACCGTTTAGTTCTGGACAATTTCTGGAACTCAACTCGTGATGCTATTCTCAAACAATTTAAACAAGGTAATTTCAAGCAAGGTTTAATTGACGGTATTTTACAAGCAGGAAATCAATTACAGGAACATTTCCCTTGGGACAATAGTGACAAAAATGAATTACCTGATACAATTTCAAAAGGATAAATGAGAAAAAACAAAATACAAATAACGAATAACAGAAACGTACTATACCTATTATTTACGTTACTTTATTTTACCAATTTATCTTTTGGTCAATTTGACATTCCTCCTAAACCTAGCTTACAAACTAGTGTTTATGATTATGCTAATATGCTTTCTTCTAACGAAAAAAATAGCCTAGAGGAAAAGCTAATTAAATATTCTGACTCGACCTCTACTCAAATTGTAGCCATAACCATTGAATCTCTTAAAGGTGAAAACATTGGCTTACTAGCTCCTAAATGGGGACAAGAGTGGGGAATTGGTGGAAGCAAAGAGCAAGACAACGGAATTATCATTTTACTTGCAAAAGCAGAAAGAAAAATTTGGATTTCCCCTGGATATGGTGTCGAAGATAAGCTCACAGCAGGAATTGTTGGCGAAATTACAAGAAAGATAATTGTTCCAGAATTTAAAGCAGGTAGTTATTACAACGGACTTGACAAAGGTACCGACGCTATATTTGAAGTACTCAAAGGCAAATACAAAGGCACTCGAAAATCAGATGAAATGCCTCTAGGAACTATTTTATTTTTCATTTTTATTTTCATTGTTTTGTTTATCTTGATTTCTAAAAATAGACCAAACGGAAACAATAAAGGTGGAGGATCTGGTGGGTTTGATTTAAGTGACATTATTATCCTAAGCAGTATGGGACGCGGAGGTAGCGGCTGGTCTTCTGGCGGAAGTAGCTGGGGTGGCGGTTCTTCTGGTGGCTTCGGTGGCGGTTTTGGTGGCGGCGGTTTCTCTGGCGGTGGTGCAGGTGGAGATTGGTAATACTTCAAATAACATAAAATCAATAAATAACAACTTCTAAAATACTCTCAGAAAAGAAATGCCTAGGCATTTCTTTTCTGCTTTATACTATTATTTAATTAGGCTGTTTTCATTTTTACACCCTCTCTTGCAAGGAGTTTTTCTTTTTTAAAATCAGACATTTAACCCGATTTAAAACAGATTTTATATAGCAACTTTGACAATGATTTTGATTGATTTTCAATCAAAAAAACAACTTAGAACTAATATAAAATTTATTGAAATGAAAAACATTTTTAAAGGAACATTGAAAGGCTTCATTTGTGAAGAATGTTCAGAATCATTGTCTAATATAGACGTTTTAATTTACTTACCGTATCGCGAAAATATTGTAAGCAGTGCTGTTGCAAATCCTAAAGAGACTTTTCATTATGTCTCTAAAGAAGAAGCTAAAGCGCGTGAGAATCTTTTTGTGGCAAAAACCACAACCGACGAATTGGGTAATTTTCAATTTGAAATTGATGAAAAATATGCTAACAATTCTGCTTTTGATGTTGACTTTGTATGTGGAACTGTTCCTCCAAAGTTTCCAAGACCAAGAGGAGGCGAACCTGTTCAATTTCACATCACCACTTTGGTTATGGAATGGAGTTCTAGCGATATTGCAGACTTTAATATTTTTGATTGGAAATATACAATTTCATCACAATGGTGGTGTTATATTAAAGGTAAACTATTTGACGTTTGGACAATTTGCGGCCAACTATTGAATTGTGAAACAAATACTCCCTTGCCGAAAGTGACAATTACCGCATGGGATGCAGATTTAATTACAGATGATAATCTAGGTTCTGCTATTACCGATAGTAATGGAAAATTTATTATACATTACACCTCAGTAAAATTCAAACAGACATTTTTGTCACCTTGGATTAATATTGAAACCGACCCCAATGCATTAACATTTCAAAGTGGTCCCGACGTATATTTCAAAGCTATAGGAGATGACGGAAATATATATATAAATGAAAATAAAGACGAAGCTAGAAAAAATGTACCTTATTGTTTATGTGTAAAATTGTGTTCTAAAGTTTTTGTTGGAGATCCTAATTCAAATTTCCCAAGTGCTTGGACAGGTATTGGCGAAGCTTTTAGTGCTTCATTTGGATCTAATTCCTATGATTTTGACGTTGATGGATTTGCAGGAACTGGTAAATATGCATTAAGCGGCGTAATAAGACTCACTGGACAAGCAGCATTAAAATCGGCATCAGGTAGAAATTTAGAATACCGATTTTTAATTAGTGATACATCAACTCCAAATGGAGGCTCAAATCCTGCTGATTCCAGTTTTACGAAAATCATTGGAGTAACTCCAAATCTTTTTTACCCAAGTATCATTGCTAAATTAACCAAAATCATATCTGGTCCAAGCAATAATGAAATCTTTGTCTATAGCGATCAAAGTGATTTCAATTCCGATGGATGGTTTGATGCAAATAAATCGATAAATAGAGCACTTATAAATGCCGGCTTGACTCCAGCTGATTTAACTTTATACAATTTTACTGATACTGACACCTTAATTTCACTAAATACGGCAGCTCTCACAACTGCTCCTAATGTTCCTGAAAACATAGTTAATGCAGGTATTTCTATTCCAGCAGGAAATAAAATACCTATTGAAAAAGTAGCAATTAGATTTGAAATTAGAGAATCCATTACCAACTTACCTATTACTGGAAACGGCAAAACATTGAATTCGGTAGTAATAAACAATAATCCAGTATTCATAAAACTTTCAATCGCTGAACTTGAAACAAATGGTCAATGTACACCTATAAGTGGAGACATACACGCTAAATACACTGTATATCATCCTTATTTAACTTCTTCTTCTTTACATTTGAATAATAATAGTTATACCGTAAATAGAGATATTTCAGATGGAATACTGCCATTAACGGGGAACACAAATATTGCTGTAAATGAAAAATTCAACAATAACTGTAAGTTAAACAATCCTCCAAATGATATGACAAGATGTACCTATTCGCTCAAATTATATGCAAGAGCAAGGTTACACAATGGAGATAGCGCTTGGTCAGATAGTGGTCCTGTTGAGCAAATTTTCTTTTATGAAGTATAAAACAAAAGGAGTTGAAAATTCAACTCCTTTTTGTTTTTTATTTCTCTCTAACATAAATATCCATTGGTACACCTGAAAAATCCCAATTCTCTCTAATCTTATTTTCTAAAAAACGCTTGTAAGGTTCTTTTACATATTGAGGCAAATTGGCAAAAAACACAAATTGTGGCACTGGTGTAGGCAACTGCATACAATATTTAATCTTAATGTATTTTCCTTTCAAAGCTGGTGGCGGCATATGATCTATAATCTTTAACATATGCTCATTAAATTTAGAAGTAGAAATGCGTTGGCTTCTATTTTCATAAACTTTAACAGCAGTTTCTAAAGCTTTTAGTAATCTTTGTTTTGTTAATGCAGAAACGAATAAAATAGGTACGTCTATAAATGGTTCAATTTCTTTACGGATTTTAGCTTCATAATCACGTGTTGACATCGTGTCTTTTTCAACCAAATCCCATTTATTGACTAAAATCACTATTCCTTTTCTATTTTTTTCGGCCAACCAAAAAATATTTTGATCTTGACTCTCAAATCCACGTGTCGCGTCAATCATCAAAATACACACATCACTATGCTCGATTGCACGCACAGAACGCATAACAGAATAAAATTCTAAATCTTCTTTCACTTTTGCTTTACGACGTATTCCTGCTGTATCAACAAGATTAAACTCGAAACCAAAACGGTTGTATTTAGTGTCAATCGCATCACGTGTAGTTCCTGCAATATCTGTTACTACAAAACGATCTTCTCCAATTAAGGCATTAATAAAAGAAGATTTTCCTGCATTAGGACGCCCAACCACACAAAAACGAGGAAGCGGATTTTCTTCTTCAACTGCATCAGGTAATTCTGGCAACACTTTTACTAACTCATCTAAAAGTTCTCCGGTACCACTTCCGCTCATACCAGCAATGCAAAAATATTCACCTAAACCTAAGTTATAAAATTCAATAGCTTCTTGTTGACGCATTGCATTGTCCACTTTGTTTACAGCTAGAAGAATTGGTTTTGTCACTTTACGTAGTAATTTAGCAACTTCTTCATCCATAGGAGTAATGCCTTCTTCAACATCTACCACAAAAATAATAGCATCAGCCTCATCAATAGCCAACTCAACTTGCTTACGAATTTCCCCTTCAAAAATATCATCTGAACCTTTTATGTATCCACCAGTATCAATAACCGAAAATTCTTTTCCATTCCACTCACTTTTTCCGTAGTTCCTATCACGTGTTACCCCCGAAACCGAATCTACAATCGCTTCACGACGTTGAATCAATCGATTAAAAAAAGTTGATTTTCCTACATTTGGTCTTCCTACTATGGCTACAATATTATTCATTGTTAAAATTTAGAATTTAGAGTTTAGAATTTAGAGTTTATATCTAAATCTTACACAAAATTTTATTTTTGAGTTTGCAAAGGTACAATTTTTAAAAAAATATTCACGAGTTAGAGTTCTTCTATTTTAAAACTATTTCATTTTCAATCAAATAAATGAAAATTTGGATTTTAAACATCAATAAACTACATTTAAAAAACCAATCAAATTTACTATGGAAACAAAAAACGACATTAGCTTAAGGCTTCGATTCTACAGAGATATTGACGAAACCATAGATACTGTGAGACAGAAATTTATTGATTATAAAAGCAAAATTTCTGCCGATTACGTTATGAAAATCAGGAAAAATCATATTCAATTTACCGTAGGAGGTTTAAAACAACGCTATTGGTCACCTTACCTCACTATCGAATTAGAAGAAAAAGAAGGTAGTAATGGATCAAGCACACACATAAGAGGATTATTTGGTCCTGCTCAAACTATGTGGTCATTTTTTATTTTTCTACATTTTATCATAGCTGGAGTATTTCTGGTTTTTATGATGTTTTTGATTTCAGATTATATGTTAAAAAAATCAATAACTACAGATATAATCGTAATGTCCTTAATGGCAATTTGTTGGCTACTTCTTTATATCTTGGGACGTCAAACTCGTGAAAACGGATATGAACAAATGAATGAACTAGAACAAGAATTTTTAAATATAATACAGTAATTATTAAATAATTGCTAAACTAAAAGTAAATACTATATTTGTATTTATAAAATCCAAAACTTTTATTTTTCATCACTGATGATGAGATTCTTAAAGACAACAACAGCAATTATTTTATGCTTTTCAGTTTTATTACATTCTGGAATAGTAGATTTTTTGTTTGGTGGTATTCATAATGAATTAAAAAAAGAAGTCTTAAAAGAAATTTATGAGTCTTTCAATAATCATAAAATTGAAGAGGTGTATAAGGATGGTATTTTTTATGAAAAGATAACAACTATTACAGAAGATGGTAAAGAAATTGTAAAATTTGTAAAAGACGAGAAAGAAAATCATTTCATAAAAAAGACCGAAGACTATTCAAAGAAAAATAATTCATCTAAACAAAAGAGCAATCAAAAAGTAAAAATACTACTTTATTGCTCAATTTCTAAAGCATTAAAGTCGAAACAACCTTTTAATAAATATACGGCTAAACAAGAGTCCATTTTAAAAGTAGACATACCTTCATCCATCTATTTTAAAACCCACTCTCCTCCTCCTGAATTAGCATAGTAATATCCTTTGTAGAAATTTCTACACCATATTATTATTAGTTTAATTCAAGTTTATTTATAAAATGAAAATCACAAAAACACTTGCTATATTAGCTATAGCAACACAATCCTATATATCTTTTGCCCAAGAAACGGCACACGACAGTATAAAGAAAAGCAATCAATTAGATGAAGTTAAAATAGAATCGCACCGTTACTCAAAAAACAACACACAATTAAAAACAATTTCGCAAGAACAAATTGAGTTTGGCAATTTCCAAACAACAGCCGAATTACTTTCTAACTCTGGAAATCTCTTTGTACAAAAATCGCAACAAGGCGGAGGAAGTCCAGTAATTAGAGGCTTGGAATCAAATAGAGTTTTACTTCTTGTTGACGGCGTTCGAATGAATAATTTAATCTTTAGAGGAGGACATCTTCAGAACATTATTACTGTAGATGAAAATATGCTAGAAAAGGCAGACATTTTATTTGGTTCCTATTCCACTCCTTTCGGAAGTGATGCTTTAGGCGGAGCAATCAATTTAATTACTAAATCACCTTTAACTAAAAGTGAAAATAAAAATCGTTTTCTATCTGGAAATATTAACACTAGATATGGAACAGTAAACGAAGAAAAATCTATTTATGGAAGTTTAAATTTTTCTAGAGAAAAATGGGGCAGTTTAACTGCTTTCTCTTTTAATGATTTTGGAGATGTTAAAATGGGAAGCAAACCAAACGGTGATAATCCGCTATTTGGAGAAAGAAAACAATATATAGAAACGGTACAATATATGGATAATGGAATCTTAAAATATGAAGACCGTATTATTACTAATGAAAACCCTTTAATACAAAAATTTAGCGGATACAAACAATATAATGCTATGCAAAAGTTTGTGTATAGACCCAACTCTACAACCGAACACAAAATCAATTTACAATTCTCCACCACAACTGATATTCCTAGATATGATAGACTAACTGATATTAAAAATGGCAATTTGAAAACTGCTACTTGGAATTATGGCCCACAAAAAAGAATATTAGCTGGGTATAAATTCTCTAAAGATAAATTTATTTTAAACAGTGATTTTACAGTAAACATTAATTATCAAAATGCCGAAGAAAGTAGAATAACTCGTGATTATAAAAAAGTAGATGAAGTTTCAAGAATTGAGAAAGTAAATGTATATTCTATTAGTGCAGATTTAAAAGCTAAACTTGGTAATGGCGAATTGCTGTATGGAGTAGATATTTTCTATGATGATTTAAAATCGACTGCAAATGCTAGAAATATAAACACAAATGCTATTTCTGTCGCAACCACGAGATACCCAGACGGAATAAACAATACTCTCAAAGCTGATATCTTTGCTACCTATTTCGCAAACATTAATGAAAATACAAAATACAATATAGGTTTAAGAGGAGGATATGCTTCATTAAATAGTTCTATAGATAACAATTTATTCAATTTACCCTTTAACACTATCAAGCAGACCAATTTTACATATAGTGCTACAGCTGGAATTACAAACAATACCACAAAAAGCGTTAAATTAAGCTTTAATGTTTCTACTGGCTTTCGAGTACCTAATATTGATGATTTAGCAAAGATTTTTGAATCTTCTAAAGGAACACTTATAGTACCAAACTCAGATTTAAAACCAGAAAAAAACATAACTACTGATTTTAACATCACACTTACAGATAATAATTATATTTCGTTTGAGAATGGTGTTTTTTATACTCAATTATTAGATGCTATTGTCACAGATAGTTTTACTTTTAATGGTACAGACACCATTTTATATGAAGGTACACAGAGCAAAGTTATGGCAAATCAAAATTTAGGCAAAGCAACTATATTTGGTTATTCTACTGCTTTAAAAATCAACATCACTAAAAATCTTAAATTTGTAGGTAATTATAATTTTACTTACGGAAGATTACATGCTACAAGCAAAACACCAAATAGACCTTTAGACCATATCCCTCCACAATATGGAAAACTTGGATTAAATTTCAACAATAAATGGTTAGAAGCAGAAGCTAATATGCTTTACAACTCTAAAAAACACATTAATGATTACCTTTTAAATGCCGAAGATAATGAGCAATACGCTCCTCCAGGCGGTATGCCTGCTTGGCAAACTTACAACTTTAAAACTTCTTTCAAGTTCATAAAATCTTTAACACTTTATGCGGGAGTGGAAAACATTTTAGACACTCAATACAGAACCTTTGCCTCAGGAATAAATGCTCCTGGAAGAAATTTATATTCAGGTCTAAAATACCAATTCTAATATTACCTATAAAAAATGGAGCTTTTTGAGCTCCATTTTTATTATTTCTGATTATACCCAAAACGTCGTAATTGATAAGCATTGTTTCGCCAATCTTTATTCACCTTGACATATAATTCAATATGAATTTGCTTGCCAAAGAATTTTTCTAACTCCTCACGAGCTTGGATTCCAACTTTCTTAATAGCAGCTCCTTTATGTCCTATGATAATTCCTTTTTGAGTATCCCTTTCTACCATAATTACAGCACGAATACGAATAATATTATCATCTTCTTTAAATTCTTCTGTTTCTATCTCTACTGCATAAGGAATTTCCTTATCGTAGTTTAATAAGATTTTCTCACGAATTGCCTCGTTTACAAAGAAACGCTCAGGTTTATCTGTTAAAGCATCTTTAGGATAATAAGGAGGTGATTGAGGCAACAATTCAATTATTCTATCAAAAACCGCTTGCACATTAAAGTTCTCAAGAGCCGAAATAGGAAAAATTTCAGCATTTGGCACTTTTTCTTTCCATAAATCAACTTGAGTTTCTAACTGTTCTTGATTAGATTTATCAATTTTATTCAACAATAATAAAACTGGTATTTTTGAATGAATAATTTTATTAAAAAAAGCTTCGTCTTTTAGCTCCTTCTCTCCTATTTCCACCATATAAACCAACACATCTGCATCCTCAAAAGCTGATTTTACAAAATCCATCATAGATTCTTGCAAATCATACGCTGGTTTTATAATTCCAGGTGTATCTGAAAATAGAATTTGGAAATCATCTCCATTCACAATCCCCAGAATACGATGACGAGTAGTTTGTGCTTTGCTTGTAATAATAGACAAACGTTCACCAACTAAGGCGTTCATCAATGTAGATTTTCCTACGTTAGGGTTGCCAATAATATTTACATAACCTGCTTTATGCATCCTATTTTAATTTAGCATTAAATATATTCAACCGAATGTCCACTGGACATTCTCCTCTTAATCTCAAATCAATAATATTTACATAACCTGCTTTATGAGACATCTAGATTTTTTTACAAAGGTAGTTAATAGATTTTAAAATTTGGAAGAGTTCCAATCCATTTAAACCATTTCAACTTCTCCTGATTTTCGATAAATATAGTTACCATAAATATGACGTTTTGCAAAACGATTAGGCGATTCAGCATTAATCATTTTTATATACACATTTTTAGGAACACCTATATATTCGTATGAAACACCATTCAAGTGCTGAACAAAAAGCGTTTGCTTTTCAAGATAAAATTCTAAAATGGGAGAATTATTAACAGTCTCTTGATATTCTGGTAAATTTTTCTCTATAGTTTCATTTGCTATACTTACCAAAAAATGATATGCATTTATAACCTGCTTACTTTTTTCTTCAGCTAAAAGCCTACCTTCTTCATCATTAGCAAATTTATCAGGATGTGTTTCCTTCATAGAATTTCGATAAATTGTCTTCAACTCTTTTAAAGTTACATTTTTATCAACTTCTAATAATTTTCTGAACTCTACTACTCTTTTCATATTCTTTATCTATAAAAATTATTTTTAGAATGCATCATTCTTTTAAGTTTATCACAAAAAAACCTAAACCTCTATCAGATTAAACAAAAAAAAGAGAAGCAATTACTCACTTCTCCTTTAGTAGCGGGAACAGGACTCGAA
>JASGCW010000011.1:0-50647 GCA_030053945.1 Limnohabitans sp. | reverse complement strand
CCTGTGACCTTCGGGTTATGAGCCCGACGAGCTGCCTACTGCTCTATCCCGCGCTGTGCGATTTATACTTTCAGTATGTTACTTAGTAGCGGGAACAGGACTCGAACCTGTGACCTTCGGGTTATGAGCCCGACGAGCTGCCTACTGCTCTATCCCGCGCTATTTCGAGTGCAAATATACGTTGGTTTTTCACATCTGCAATATTTTTTCTGTATATTTTTGTTTTTTTCTTTTTTACAAAGGTTTCAATCTGTAATTTTATTGATAAATTGTAGGAAATAATTTCGTGATTTCACAAAAAACAATCTATAAAACAGAAAAAAAAATCATAAAAAGTAAAAAGTTAAGAATAAAAAACTAATTTAATTTTAAAATATAGAATTTTTTTTATTAAAAATTAATTTTTATAGTTTTTATTTATTTTTGTGATTCAAAAAAACAAAACAATGTCAAAAAACATTTGCATCACAGGAGGAGGTATATCAGGACTTTATAGCGCATTACAATTAAGCCAATTTAATTACAATATTACAGTATTAGAAGCATCAGAAACACATTGGGGAGGAAGAATTGAAACAACAGTTTTAGAAAATTTTATTACAGAATGGGGACCAATGCGATTTGAAACTAAGTTACAACCTAAGTTTGGAAAACTAATTGAAGATTTGAAAATTGAGCTTGTTCCTTTTACAGGTCCTAAAGCCAATCCTTCACAATATCCACAGTACGATTTACCTTTACAAGAACAAAATTTAAATGCTTTGGATTTATTACGAAGAGGTATTTTGCTAATGATGGGTAAAAACCCTAACAACCCTCTTGACTATGGGTGTCAAAATTGGATTGACGCTTTAACTGAAGAAGACTACCGAATAATGAGAAAAGAAACCTCATTAAATGGCAAACCGATGTGGAAAATGGGATTTTGGAATGCTTTAAGCGAGGACGGAATTCTATCACATCAAGCTTTGATGAAAATCAGAGATACTGGAACTTTTTACCATATGATTCCTGATAACCTTAATGCAATAGAGTGGGCTATTTGGTGGTTAAGAGCTTTTAAAACTGATGGTCAAATTTTAGCAACTATAAAAAATGGCTCTGACGAAATCACAAAACAACTTCTAAAAAAACTGCAAGAAAAAAAGAATGTAACTTTAATAAATGGAGCCGTAGTTACAAGTTTTAGCAGTAAAAAAGACGACCAAATAGAAATAAAATATAAAAAGAAAAACCAAGAAAACGTCCTAATTGCAGACCACTTAATGCTTGCTATCCCACAGCAACCTTTAACAAAGTTGGCGCATTTTTTACCAGAAAGAATCAGCGAACAACTTGATAGTGTAAACGGATTTGCAATGACAAAAGTATTCTTTATTCTCAACCAGCCTTGGTGGGAATACAATCAGTCGCCACAAGCAAGAGCTAATCGAATGCCTACAAGGGAAATACATTATTTCAGAAGACCGAAAACAAATGATTTTGACGGATATGGAATGATACTTTTATATACAGATAAGCCCGCTACTGAATTTTGGAACTATTACATAAAAGACAGAAAAAAACACGAATTTGCCGAGATAAACAACAACGAAGAAATCAAGCAACAATTCTCAAATTTTATGTCCAAAGACGTATATCGTTCTTTACAAGGCAATGAAGCTATGTCAACCACAGGTTTGCAACTCACAAAAGAAGCCATATTAAAATATTCTAGTATGACTTTAGAAGAAATAAATACAGACATTGAAAAATGTATAGTCTCCTACGGCATAAGAGACTGGTCTTGCGCTCCTTATGGCGCTGGAAATCACTGTTGGAGACCTGGCGTAAAATCATGGGAAGTACAAGAAGATTTCAAAGCTTTTGCTTTAGAAAATTCAAATGTAAAAAATGTACATATCATAGGAGAGGCCTATTCTGATTATACAGGATTCATAGAGGGTTCTATAAACTCTTCTGATTGGGCACTTGAAATCATTACTGGAAAAAAAATGCAAATTAACTTTAACTAATTCTATCTAAAACAGTAACTAGTTTAAACTAAACACAGGAAGATGAGAAATGGAAGGAGAGAGCTATAAATAAACATATCTAATTCAGCTAAGATAGTTACTATTTTTTAGTTATTTTTTCATATATTTGAGTTAATAACCAAAAAAACAAACAAATTATGCCTTTTAATTTTTTAGCGGTAATCGTAGCCTCTCTCGTTACCTTATTAGTAGGATTTGTATGGTACAATCCTAAAGTTTTCGGAACTATTTGGATGCAAGAAACCGGAATGACAGAAGAAAAAGCAAAACAAAGCAATATGCTTAAGGTTTTCGGATTAACAATTTTCTTTTCGTTTATGATGGCATTCATTATGCCTTCATTAACTATTCATCAAATGGGTGCTCTAGGAATGGTTGGAGGGGATTCAACTTTAGCTAAACCTTCTTATACTGCTTTTTTAGCTGACTATGGAGATGCATTCAGAACTTTTAAACATGGTGCACTTCATGGTTTTATATCAGGAATATTTTTAGCTTTACCTATGATTGCTATTAATGGGTTATTTGAACAAAAATCTTGGAAATACATTTTAGTTAATGCTGGTTATTGGATCGTATCCTTAGCAATAATGGGAGCAATTATATGTGGCTGGCAATAAACATTAACATTTATTTATAAAAGTATCGCCCTATATTTATGGGCGATATTTTTTTGACTTTGAAACAATTTACTTTTTCTATCCATCAATCAATTTCAGAGCTACCTTCCACATGGAACGAAGTGGCATATGAAAATGCTTTTCTACAAACTCCTTACTTAGAAGTTTTAGAAAAATCAGCACCTATAAATATGAAATGTTTTTATATAGCTATTTATGAAAACAGTATTCATATTGGAGTTGCATTAGCTCAATATATTCGTGTAGGAGAATTAGAATCTTTCGGAGACAGAGATAATTGTTTCAAAACCAAAGTCAGAGATTTTGTTTTTAGAAACTTTGCTTCAAATGTGCTTTTTATTGGAAATAATATGATTACTGGACAAAACGGTTATATTTTCAACAAACCAGTTGATTTTTGCTCCATTAGTGATATTTTGACACAATGCTCAGATGAAATTATCAAATATTTCAAAAATCGAGGGATTTCTATACATATTGTTTCTTTCAAAGATTTTTATTCAGATTGTAGTGAGGAGCTAAAAAAATATCATTTTAAAAATCTTTACGAATTTAACGTGCAACCCAATATGATTTTTAATTTAGATTCTAATTGGAAATGCAAGGACGATTACGTTAATGCATTTTCAAAAAAATATCGAGACCAATACAAGCGTTCGCATAAGAAAATTGAAGGTGTAATTTGCAAAGAACTTTCACTAGAAGAAATAACATCAAACGAAGAAAAAATATACGATTTGTATTATTATGTTGCTAAAAACGCTCCTTTTAATACTTTCTTTTTATCGAAGAATCATTTTTCAACTTTCAAAAAACAATGTGGAAGTCACTTTAAATTATTTGGTTATTTTTTTGAAGAAAAGTTAGTTGGTTTTCATACTATTTTATTGAATGGAGAGATACTAGAAACCTATTTTTTAGGATATGATGAACAAATTCAAAAAGAAAAAATGCTATATCTGAATATGCTTTACAATATGACAGAATTTGGTATTGAAAATGGATTTAAAAAAATCATCTTCGGAAGAACCGCTTTAGAAATAAAAAGTTCAATAGGAGCAAAACCCGTAATGATGTCTGGATTTATTTACCATAGAAATAAAATCATCAATACTTTTATAGATAAAATTTTTGCCCGTTTAGAACCAAAAGTAGAATGGCAACAAAGACATCCTTTTCAAAAGAACGACAAATAGCTCAACATCTGAATTTACTCAAAAAACAACATCTCAAATTGCGAATTAATATTTTTTTAATATTTTTTCATTCACTACACAATAATATAAATAAAAGTTCGTTTTACTAGGCAAAACGAACTTAACATGAAAAAAATTTTCACTTTACTATTAGCACTAAGTGCTTATTTTACATCTAACGCGCAGTATAAATACCTTTTTGTAGAAGGTCGTGCTGGTTTAACTGGAGTAGCCCAACCCTCTATGAATTCTTTTAAATTAATGAATTTCGGTATTGGGTATATGTTTAATCCATCTTTTGGATTAAAATTAGATTATGCGTCAGACTCCTTCCGTCTTAAAACTCCTGTTGAGACTCCAATTGAATTTGGAACTGACGGAAAAAGAATTTCCTTACAAGGTGTTTTAAATGTTTCAGCCGTAATTAATGATAGAGAAGCTGAATTTTCAAAATTCAATTTCTTAATTCATGCTGGAGCTGGTTATTCTGTAATCAATTCTACATTAATTAGTGGAGACGATCAAGTTTTAAACTTAATTGCAGGGATTACCCCTAAATTTAAAGTTACAAAAGGATTAGCATTAATAGTTGATGCTTCGGTAATTCTTAATGAATCTCAACATTTTAACTTTGACGGTACAACAGCAGTAACTGGCAATGTAAACAATTCTTTTACAGGAATAATGTACAATGTGAGTGGTGGACTGATGTATTCATTTGATATGGATTAAAAAAAAATTCAGCCCTTGTTTGCCAAATATAACAACTAAAAAAAACCTAACATTTATAAGTTTTAGGGCTGAATTTAAATATTAAAACGGTTTCTATTTTTCCAAATGAATACCCAATTGCTTCATTAAAAAATATAAACCATTTCATTTGAAATTGTTGACTAATTAGAAAATTGAGAATATTTGATTTATAATTATTTGAATTAGTTAGAGTTAACCGTAAATCTTTTACCTTTTTTTAATTACAATACGCAAAAAAGGAATTTTAAACAATATTTTCTAGTAGTTATCAACTAAAAAACAAATCCTACACAACTGTAGGATTTGCTTTTTTAATAAGATAAAATATTACTCTAGCTTTCAAGTTCCATTTGAACTAGTTCCCAATCCTCTAAAAGTTTTTCTAATTCTTTTTTCTTCTTCTCATAAGCTGTAAAAAAATTAGCATTTTCAATCAACTTATCATAATTGGTTTCTAATTCTTTATCATCTTTTTGAATATCTTTTTCTAATTGTTGGATTTGACTTTCTATTTTAGACAACTTATTTTGAAGCGATTTTTGCGCCTTTTGCTCTTCGTAACTTAAGTTCTTTGTTTCAGGTTTCAAGTTTGAAGTTGCACCAGCTGTTCCTCCTTTGGGGGTTAGGGAAACATCTTTCTTCTCAACTTCTCTAAAATTATCGACGTTTCGTTGCTCTAAGAAGAAATTAATATCGCCTAAATACTCTTTTATTTTTTGATCTTTAAATTCATAAACTGTATTTGCCATTCCTTGTAAGAAATCACGATCGTGAGAAACTAACAAGAGTGTACCTTCAAACTTTTGAAGAGCTGCTTTTAAAACATTCTTCGATTTAATATCTAAGTGATTAGTAGGCTCGTCCATTAGCAACACATTTATAGGCTGCAACAACAACTTACATAATGCTAAACGATTTCGTTCCCCTCCAGATAAGACTTTTACTTTTTTCTCTACATCATCGCCTCTAAACAAGAATGCACCTAACATATCTCGTACTTTCATCCTATTAGAATCGGTAGCAGCTTCAAGCATTGTATCTAATAATGTTTTTTCGCCATCCAAATATTCCGCTTGATTTTGAGCAAAATATCCTAACTGAACATTATGTCCTAGTTTGATAGATCCTTCGTATGGAAATTCATTTACAATTGCTTTGATAAATGTTGATTTTCCTTGTCCATTCTGGCCCACAAAAGCAATTTTACTTCCTCTTTCTACTAACAAAGAAATATCTTTCAGAATAATTTTATCCCCATAAGCTTTTGTTACGTGCTCAGCTTCAACAACAACTCTACCTGGCGTAATCGAAACCGGAAACGAAATATTCATAACAGAATTATCGTCTTCATCAACTTCAATTCGCTCCACTTTATCTAATTTTTTGATAAGCGATTGTGCCATAGAAGCTTTAGAAGCCTTTGCTCGGAATTTTTCAATTAACTTTTCTGTTTCTTCAATTTTTTTCTGCTGATTTTTTTGAGTAGCTAATTGCTTCTCTCGAATTTCTTCTCTCAAAACCAAATACTCTGTGTAAGGCTTATTAAAATCGTACGCCTTACCCAAAGAGATTTCTATTGTTCTGTTGGTTACATTATCCAAAAACATTTTGTCGTGAGAAACAATCACCACAACACCTGGGAATGATTTTAAGAAACTTTCTAACCAAATAATACTCTCAATATCCAAATGGTTAGTTGGCTCATCTAAAAGCAAAATATCATTAGATTGCAATAATAATTTTGCTAACTCAATACGCATACGCCATCCTCCCGAAAAAGTATCGGTCTGATTATTGAATTCTTCACGTTTAAAACCCAATCCTGATAAAATCTTTTCGGTTTCACCAACATAATTGTACCCTCCAAGAATTTCATAATGGTGCTGTACGTCACTCAATTGCTCAATTAATTCAGAATATTCAGTACTTTCATAATCGGTTCTAGTAGCCAATTGATGATTGATGTCATCGATTTTGAGTTCAGCTTTTTTAATTTCTTCAAATGCTTGATAGGCTTCTTCAAGAACGGTTCTTCCTTTGATAAAATCTATATCCTGACGCAAAAAACCAATTTTTACCTCTTTTTCTGTAGCAATTGTTCCACTGTCTGGTTTGAAATCGCCAGCTAACATTTTAAGCATAGTTGACTTTCCCGCACCATTTTTTCCAACTAAACCCACTCTATCGCCTGCTCCCAAACGAAAAGTTACTTCTTCAAACAAGTAGGTACCACCAAAAGAAACCGATAAATTATGAATATTCAACATAAAATTGTGACTAAGATTACAAAGGTAAACTTATAAAAATGATACCTTTGAATAAATTTTTTGCAAATGTTAAAAAAAGGATTGAAAATAAACAGTATTTTAACAGGAAGTTGTCCTAGATGTCAAGAAGAAAGTATGTATGAAGGAAAAAATATGTACAATCCATCAAAAACTATTAAAATGAATACGAAATGTTCTCATTGTGGATTACACTATCAATTAGAGCCTTCTTTTTTTTATGGATCAATGTATGTAAGTTATGCTGTAGGTGTTGCATTTGGAGTAGCGGCTTTTATCATTTTCTATTTCTTCTTGAAAACCAACTTAAAGACAGCATTTATAGGTATATGTGGAACACTATTAGCATTTATGCCAATAATAATGCGGTTATCCAGGAACATTTGGATTAACTTTTTTGTTTCATACAATAAAAACTGGAAAGAAAAATAAGAATTAACCTCTACAAATATTATTTCTCTTATCAAAGCGTTTAATATCAATATTTGAGTCTAAAGAAATTCCATTTTCAACATTTTCAAATAATGCTTTAGCTAACCATGGACCAAGCATAACACCTCTTGTCCCTAACCCATTCAAAATATGAAAGTTTTTATATATATGATGTGTTCCTACAAGAGGCCGCCTGTCCTTCACTGTAGGACGAACGCCAGCAAAATGCTTTACAATTTGAAAATCACAATCAATTAACTCTCTTAAATTAGAAATCAATTCATTTTTACCTTCTTCAGTAGGAAAGTCATCTTTATCGGTCCAATTATATGTCGCTCCAACCTTAAACATATCATTGCCTATAGGTAAAATAAAAATACTTGATTTTAGAACCACATCTAAATTTAAATCTGGTGCCTTAATGATTAAAAGTTCACCTTTTGTCCCATCAAGTGGCAAATAGTTAAAAAAAGGATTGTTTTTTAAACCAAAACCTTCAGCAAAAACAATATTTTTAAAAGCAATGCCTTTGTATTCAATATAATTATCCTTAAAAACAATAGCATTATAATCAAACGTTTCATTAAAAAACAGATCACTCCCTTTTAAGAAATTAATATAATGATCCACTAAAGTTGCTATTTCAACATAACCAGTTTGCAAAACTTCACCAAATCCGAATTGTGATGAAATGGATTGATATTGTCTATGTATAATTTTTGTAGATAGAAAAGGTCCTAAATTAGGCTTATCAGCAGCTTGAAACCAATTATTTTGCTCCTCAATAGAAGCGAATTTTCTATAAATAGGAATTTTGTAATCAAATTTAACATTCAATTTGGACTCTATACATTGCAAAAAAGGTAATGCGAATTCAAGTTGCTCTTTAGCTTTCCATACCTCGCTAAAACGTTTCAAAATAACAGGATTATATAAGCCACCAGCTATGCGTGAAGCATTTGTAGAATAATTTTCAATTACTTTAAAACTTTTGTCATTTTGCAAGCTCAATTCAGCAAAAGACAAACCTGCAATACCCGCACCAACAATTAAATAATCTATCATAGTGCAAAAATAAAAAACTCCAATTGATTCAACTGGAGTTTTTTATATAATTGGAGAAATTAATTTTTAGTAATTCCACATATCTTGTTCGAAATTACGAATTTTATCTTTTACCCTTTCAGATTCTAATAATTGCATTAAAGAGTTCTCTTTCATATAATCTTTAATTTCTCTATCGTTATAAACGTTTTCCTCTTTGTAAGTATTCGCATTAAAACGACGTGAATTTAAAAGATGATCAAATGAAATTGGCATTGAAGAGTTTTTATCATTGAATGCTTTCCACTCATGTAATAATTCACGAGCACCTGGATAGAAAATCCAGAATAGTTCAACATAATCTTTCTCTTCCTCAGTTTTACCCATAGTATAAACATCAGGGATTACTGGACATAAACCTAAAATACGGTAACGTAAATCAGATTGTCTTTTGTCAAAATACCAAAGACCTACAATTTTATAATCAGATACATCTATAGAGGCTAAATCTGTACGGCTAATATATTCCTCAGAAATTTTTCTAGCAGCAGGTATAGTATCCATAACATAACCGATTACTTGCTTTTTAACCTTTTTCTTTTTCTTTTTCCCTTTTCCTTTCACAGCAGGTTCTTCTACTGCTAAAGCATTAGGATCTACTCCAGCATTCAATACTGCTTTAGCAGGAATTGGATCACCTTTGTAGATAGGTTTTTTGTTAATTTTAGGCCTAAACGCTGCTGGGTCTTCGTTCATTTGTTCACGACCAGCATCTGTAGTATCTACTTTTGATAAAGATGCATTGATATCTTTTAAAGTTTTCTTCTCTCTAAAGTAACTATCACCATAAACTTCAGTGATTTTACCTGATTTAATTCCTTTAACTAAGACATCATACAATGAACGTCTATCAGCACCAACATTAGCAGTGTCAATTGGATAATACAAAGGAAAGTTAACTCTTTCATCAAGGTCAATAATTTCCCAAGTTTTTTTAGACATTAAAACATCACGATCATCAATATAACCATATTCTAATGGTTTATCATTGTCTTTTAATAATTGAGCTGGTGATTTCTTACCGATATCGGTAGGTACCTTAGCATTCAATAAATTTGATTGAGCGAAAGTAGTACTTCCAACAGAAACAAATAAGACTAAAAATAAATTTCTCCAATTCATAATTTTGTATTTGAGGCGTTCAAATAAATAAACGATTATTTTACTTTATTATTGTACTTCATAAGTACAAGTAGATACTCTCTTAGTAACTTGGTCAATTCCTACAAAGCTAGCTTTGATTTCAGAAATCACAACCATATCACCTCTTTGAGCTTTTTGAATTGCAGCTCTAGCTCTGCTATCCATTTTGTTACCAGAAACCACAATAGTAGGTTGTCCTGGAACTTTAATATTAAACTGCGTTACATTAACTGTTACAGGGAAATCAAAATCTTCCATAACTGCTGATACTGTACAAGTCTCTAAGTTACTTTTTTGACCTTTAGCATTAACTTCTCCACGGATTTTTCCAGTTGGTGCAGGTAATCCTTTAATACGGAAAGCCTTTTTATCACTAACTACTTTCCCATCAGGTAATGTCGCACTAACATTAATCATTACTTCACTTCCAGTACCTGGACGTAAAACATATTTACCAGCGCCACCAGCAGCAGACATACCTGGAGCTGAAGCTCTCACTTTGTCTGATCCAACACCAGCAAATGAAATTGTCATAGGGTTAGGTACACCGCGGTAAACAACATTCATTTTATCAGCAGAGATTGTAGCTGAATTTGGACGAGGTACTACAACGTAAGATCCTTTAAAAGGCAAAGTGATAGGCTTACCATCTTCCATAAAATTAAATGAACCTCCAATTGTTTGCTCACCTACTGCACCAGCAGTTGTAGATAATATAGCTTGACCATTAACTAATTTACCAGGTCCTTTAAATCCAGAAAATTGTGCATTAGGGTCATATTTTCCTAAAACAACTTTACCTGTTACATTCTCTCCTTGGAAATAAGCATTTTTATCTAAAACAACTATTGCTTGAAATTTACTGTAAGAAGCTTCACTCACTGCCGCTTTTCCTAAGGCAACACTATATGCATCAGCCTCAAGTTTCTTAACATCATTTTGCCAAGCTGATAATTTAGCTAATGAAGCTACAGCTGGAAAACCTTTAAAATGATAGGCTAAATATTTGTCCTTTAGCCCTTCTTTATTTGCAACATCAGAAACATCAAACTTTTTATTGATTTCAGCAATAAGAGGTGCGTACTTAATATTTGTTCCTAAAGCTGCTTTTACATCTGCTTTAAACTTTTCAATTTTTGAAATAATTTCATTACCTTTAGCGGTATAACCTTCTCCAGTAAACCAATTATCAATACTCTCTCCTTTATCCATTGATTCGTAAGGTAATTTTCCAGTTTCTGGATCTGCTTCAACTCCTTCTAATACTTGCTTTTTTAAAGTCTCAATATAGTCATAAAATCCTTTAGTCACACCTTGAATTTTGTGAGCAGATTCTGCGGCTGCAATAAAGTCTCCTTTAGATTCAGCAGCTTTTTTATCTAAAGACTTAAGCATTTCTTCGTTTGTAGTTGCAGATGAATTATTAGCGCCTTCGAATTTTTCGTTCATCAATCCGAAAGCTGATAATACTTCTTTTGACATATTCATTGCCAACATCGCGATGAAAACCAGATACATTAGGTTAATCATCTTCTGTCTAGGGGTTAATTTTCCTCCTGCCATTTTCTTTTAATTAGTTTTTGTTATTAAAAATAAATTTTAGTTTAAAAAAACTAATTAACCTCTATTACTCATTGCAGACAACATACCACCATAAACATTGTTTAAAGAAGCGATATTTGCTGTCATAGACTGCATTTGTTCTTTTAATTTAGCTGCATTTTCTGCTATTTCTCTATTAGCTTCAGCATTACGAGTAGCACTTTCTAATTGAGATTTGTATAAATTATTTAATGATTCCATAGACGATGCTGCAGTCATCATTTCTTCAGCATATTTCTTTTGACCAGCCATAGCATCTACAGTTGGAGAAATACTTTTAGCAGCACCTTCAAAATTTTTGATACTGTTTCCTAAACTAGACATTAATTCTCCATCAATTTTAGCTTCTTTAAGCATAGCATCTAACTTTTGAGATAATAAACCTTGCGCATCTTGAGGAGTTTCTTTTTTCTTCTTGTCTGTTGCTTGTCCACCTGCTAATTCTGGATAAACTAAAGTCCAATCTAAATCATGTTCTACTGGTTCAAAAGCTGACAAAGCGAAGATTAAAGCTTCAGTAACTAGTCCAATCGATAACATCAAAGTTCCTGTTAATGGTCCAATTTCGAAGTGAGTAATTTTAAATAAAGCTCCGATAATTACTACTGCCGCTCCCATACCATAAGCGAAATTCATTGTTTTTTTGCTTAAAATTGCCATAATAAATAAAATTTAGTTAAGTGTTAATAGATATTTGTGTTTGGTTGTTAAATTATTTTCTAGCGTTTTTAGTTGCGTCTGTACCCATATAATCTTGGATAGTTCTAAATCCGATATAACTTCTTGCTGAGTCCGCATATTCAAAATCACGTGTACTAACTTGTAAGAAATATGCAACATCTTTCCAAGAACCTCCGCGGATTACTTTACGCATATTTTTTTGATCTGATACATTTGGGTTCATTGTAGATACTAATTCGTAAGCTCCAGGATCATAAGAAGAATCTGTCCATTCAGAAACGTTACCTGCCATATTATATAAACCATAGTCATTTGCTTCATAAGCATCTGCCTCTACAGTATATAAAGCTTGATCTGCAGCATAATCACCACGAGAAGGTTTGAAGTTAGCTAAATAACATCCACGGTCATTTCTAGCATAAGGACCACCCCAAGGATATGTTCCAGACTCTATACCACCACGAGCAGCGTATTCCCATTCAGCTTCAGTTGGAAGTCTATAAGAATTCACGAATTCTGAATGACGTCTTTTTCTTTCAGCATTATGATATAATGTTCTCCAAGCACAGAATGCTTTAGCTTGTTTCCAAGTAACTCCAACTACTGGATAATCAGAGTAAGCTTGATGCCAAAAATAATCATTATGCATTGGCTCATTGTATGAATAAGCAAAGTCTTTAATCCAAACTGTTGTATCAGGATAGATTTTTAATTTCTCTTTACGGATAAACTCTTTACGTTTTCCTTTCTTAGCTTTAGCAGCTGCTTGAATATCCATCCAAGAATAACGGAACTCTAACTTATCTACATTTAAAGTTCTTAAACCATTATAAGCTTCTTCAACTGGAATATACATAGAATCCATAACCTCTGCATAGCTAGCATCTGGATATTGACCTGTACCCCATTTGATTGGAGTTTTCTTATTTAATTTTCTACCAGCATATGGATCATCACCTGAACCAACACTATAATAGTTATCATACATATACTTATCGTATACAGACATTTTTGTTGTATCGGCATCTTTAAAAGCATAATCACCTATACTTCCTCCTTTTTTAGAAGATTTCCCGTCAGATTTAGCACCTTGCTCATCTGCAGCTATAGCCAATTTTGTTCTTACTATAGAGTCTCTTACCCAGTTAACAAACTGACGATACTCACTATTTGTAATTTCAGTTTCATCCATATAAAACGAACGAACAGTTACCGTTTTTGTTGGCGCATCTTGCACACTAGCTAAATCATCATCTGATTTACCCATAATGAAAGCACCTCCTGGTATCAAAGTCATACCATAAGGTTTTTCTGGATGCCATGCTTTACCTTTTACACCTACAAGTTGACCTTTATCACTTGAACCTCCGCAGCTGTATAAAAGCGAAACTAATACTGTTAATAAAATGAACTTCTTCATATAAATTTGGGTTATGTATGTATTCTTGTGTTTTAGAGCGTAAACCTATCTATTTATTTTTTAAAAAAAAAATTTTTTTAAAAAAATCTTAACTTTTTTATTACAATTTATTGTTTTTACAAAATATTCTTCCTTTGTGCTTTCCACCATCGTTCTGGAACATTCCCTCTACAAGCCTCCAAATAATCATCATTTGTACATGGAAGTAACGTAACTTTCTTTAGTTTATTGTTCGAATTTGATAAAAAAGGTATTTCTATCCACCAACGTTCCGTTTTATCGCTTTTATAAAAAATCAACTCATCTTCTAGAGTTACAATATATTTTATAAAATTATCCTTTGTCCCAAAAGGGTATTCGTTTGATCGATAATGAAATCCTTCTATGAAATACCAAATTATTTGAGCAATCAAGACCGACTCTGCACTACTATAATTATGATTAAAAACTCCAAAAGAAGTTACTTTGTCACTAATTCCTGCATAACGAGAGAATGAACATATCTCTTTTCCGCTAAAACCATTAGATGCAAAATTAGCAAAATTTGCCGAATATGCAGACATAACTGAATTCATATCTATTGACACTAAATCTGCATCTCTAAAAACAGGTTCGGAAATTGTTGGATTATATGCTACTTCACCTAAACGATATGCATCAAAATACAATTTTTCAATTAAATCAATTTCTTCTTGTGGATTAAAATAGGTTTGATAACCAATATTACTATAATTAAATAGATTATTTGGTTCATCCACTATCATCTTTGTTAGATAAGAATCTGCCAAAAAACCATTTTCTCTTGCGAAATCAAATTTACTATCGACTGAAACCACGTTTACCATCTGTTCCAATTTATCATATGCTCTATACATCGCATAAGTCAAATCTTGTGAACCACCTATAACAATTGGTAAAATATTATTTTTTATTAATAGCTCAACAACATTCTTTAAAACAAAATACGTATCTTCTATTGATTCTCCAGCAACAATATCTCCTAAATCTACAATTTGAGCATTCCAATTACCTGGAAACAAAGAATATATTTCTTTTCTTATTAAAGTTAAGTCAGCAGTTTTATTTTCTTTTCCCAGACCTCTGCTTTCTAAAACTCCAACAACTGCAATTTTTGCTAATTCAAGATTAGGAAATTCCGTTTCGGTATTAAAAACTACTTTTCTTCCTAATGTTTGAGGGGATTGATTTTGAATATCAATCAACAAATCTGTATCAATAGGCTTTAAAAAATCAAAAACCATAGTTTATTTCTTTTTAGCAGTTGCTTTTTTTGCAGCTGTGGCTTTTTTTACAGGAGCTTTTTTAGGCGATTTTGCTTCTATTAATTCTTTTACTTGATCTAAAGTCAATTTTGAAGCATCTACCTCTTTTCCTAATTCGATTTTCATCTTTCCTTTCAAAATAACCGAACGCCCCCAACGCGCTTTTTCAACACGAATTCCTTCTTCTGTCCAATTATGAATTAACTTATCGACATCTTTCTGCATTTTCTCTTCAATCAATTCATTTATGTCTGATTGTGATAATTTATCAAAATTGTATTTTTTATTCACATTGATAAACATTCCGTTCCATTTAATAAACGGACCAAAACGTCCTACTCCTTTTTGAACATCTAATCCTTGATATTGACCAATTGGCGCATCAGCTTGGTTTTTAGCATCAATTAATTCTTGCGCTCTTTCTAATGTAACATCTAAAGGATCCTCTCCTTTTGGCAACGAAATAAATGTTTTACCAAAACGAACATAAGGACCAAAACGACCATTGTTCACTTCAATTTCTTCTCCTTTATATATACCCAAGTTTTTAGGCAATAAGAAAAGATTCAAAGCGTCTTCTAGTGTTACTGTACTAATATGTTGTTCTGCTAACAAACTGGCAAACTGTTTATTCTCATCATCTGCATCGCCAATTTGAGCCATTGGTCCAAATTTCCCCAAACGCACAGAAACTTGTTTTCCTGATTTAGGATCAACTCCTAAAATACGTTCACCACTTTCTCTATCTGCATTTTTTTCAACATCTTGAACATTTGGATGGAAATGATTGTAAAAATCTGCCATCATATTTTCCCATTCCTTCTTCCCTATCGCAATTTCGTCAAAATCTTGTTCTACTTTTGCGGTAAAATTATAATCCAGAATGGTTTCAAAATTTTTAACTAAGAAATCATTTACGATAGTACCAATATCTGTAGGCACTAACTTTCCTTTATCTGAACCAACATTTTCAGACAGCACTTCCGATTTTACCTCGCTGTTTTTTAATGTTAGTTGATTGTATTTTCTTTCAGTTCCTTCAAAACTTCCTTTTTCAACATAATTCCTATTGATGATAGTTGAAATCGTAGGCGCATAGGTAGATGGACGACCGATACCAAGTTCTTCTAACTTTTTAACCAAAGATGCCTCTGTATATCTAGCAGCTGGTCTAGAAAAACGCTCTGTAGCGGTGATATAATTATTTTTTAAATTCTCATTCACTTTTAAAGCTGGCAACATACCTTCTTCTTGCTCATCTTCATCATCGTGCCCTTCTAAATATACTTTCAAGAAACCTTCAAATTTGATTACTTCTCCAGTGGCTCCAAAAATTTCTTTATGATTATTTGCTTCAATCTTAACATTCGTACGTTCTAATTGTGCATCACTCATTTGAGATGCCACTGTACGTTTCCATATCAAATCATATAAACGTGCCTGATCTCTATCTAAATCTATTGTATGTCTTGACATATCTGTAGGTCGAATTGCTTCGTGCGCTTCTTGTGCTCCTTTAGATTTAGTGGCATAATTTCGAGGTTGACTAAACTCTTTTCCATAATAATTAGAAATTTCAGTTTGAGCCGCATTCATTGCTTCTTGAGAAAGATTCACACTATCTGTTCTCATATAGGTGATAAGTCCAGCTTCATACAAACGTTGCGCTACCTGCATTGTAATACCTACAGGCATATACAATTTACGAGCTGCTTCCTGTTGTAATGTTGATGTTGTGAAAGGTGCTGCTGGAGATTTCTTTGTTGGTTTTGTTTCTAAATCCAACACCTTATATATAGAACCAATATTTTGTTGTAAGAATTTTTCAGCTTCTGCTTTTGAAGCGAAATTTTTTGAAAGTTTTGCCTTGAATGTTTTTCCAGCTTCGTTAGCAAATTCAGCAGAAACACTATAAGACGCTTCCGATTTAAAATTTTGAATTTCTCTTTCTCGCTCAACGATTAAACGAACAGAAACCGATTGAACACGACCTGCTGATAATCCTCCTTTTACTTTTTTCCAAAGTACTGGCGACAATTCATATCCAACTAATCTATCTAATACACGACGAGCTTGTTGTGCATTTACTAAATCATAATTAATAGTACGAGGGTTTTCAATTGCTTTTTGAATAGCAGTCTTTGTAATCTCGTGAAAAACGATACGCTTTGTTTTTGCTTTATCTAATTTTAATTCTTCCGCTAAGTGCCAAGCAATAGCCTCTCCCTCGCGGTCTTCATCGGATGCCAACCAAACCGTTTCAGCTGTTTTAGATAAATCTTTAAGTTTTTTCACCAAAGCTTTTTTATCAGAAGAAACTTCATATTTGGGTTTGAATTTATTGGTTACATCAACACCAATTTCTTTGGACGGTAAATCAGCTATATGTCCATAACTAGATTCAACTTGATAGTCTTTTCCTAAAAATTTTTCGATTGTCTTTGCCTTGGCAGGCGACTCTACGATTACTAAGTTTTTTGCCATTTGTATCGTTTAATTATTCGGCAAAAGTAGAAGTTTTTTTTTAAATGCAATTTTTTTTAATGTTAGATGTTGGATGTTAGGTGCTAGATGTCACTTTTCAAACCCTCAAACTTCGCTAAACTCATAAACTTTTTGTTAAACAAATCTGACATCTTGTCAGAAAATAAAATTTAGTATTATCTTTGCTGACTCAAAAATACGCAAAGGCATATTATGGAAAAGGTAATTGACGAAAACAAGCAAGGAACTAGTTTGGTTTTAAACCAAAATGAAAAAAATACTAAAAAAATGTTTATTGAAAGCTATGGCTGCCAGATGAATTTTTCTGATAGTGAAATTGTAGCTTCTATATTAACAGAGCAGGGCTATAACACTACGCAAAATCTTGAAGAAGCTGATTTGGTATTAGTAAACACTTGTTCCATTAGAGATAAAGCAGAACAAACTGTCCGTAAACGTTTGGAACAATACAATGCTGTAAAAAAAGTTAATCCTAATATGAAAGTTGGGGTTTTAGGCTGTATGGCTGAACGTTTGAAAGAAAAATTCTTAGAAGAAGAAAAAATCGTCGATTTAGTTGTAGGTCCTGATGCGTATAAAGACATTCCTAATTTGCTAGGAGAAGTTGAAGCTGGTCGTGATGCCATCAATGTAATTTTATCCAAAGAAGAAACTTATGGAGACATTCAACCAGTACGTTTAAACTCTAACGGAGTTAATGCTTTTGTTTCCATTACTCGTGGTTGTGATAATATGTGTACTTTTTGCGTAGTGCCTTTCACTCGTGGTCGTGAGCGTAGTCGTGAGCCACAAAGTATCATTGAAGAAATTCAAGATTTATACAACAAAGATTTTAAAGAAGTAACACTTTTAGGACAAAATGTTGATAGCTATTTATGGTATGGCGGCGGATTGAAAAAAGATTTTGTAAAAGCTACCGAAATGCAAAAGGCTACCGCTGTTGACTTTGCTCAATTATTAGACTTGTGCGCTACTCAGTTTCCTAAAATGCGTTTCCGTTTCTCAACTTCTAATCCACAAGATATGCACATTGAGGTGATTGAAGTAATGGCAAAACACCATAATATATGTAAATACATTCACTTACCTGTTCAATCTGGAAGTACACGTATATTAAAAGAAATGAACCGCCAACATACTCGTGAAGAATATTTGGCTTTAGTAGATAAAATTTACGAGATTATTCCTGAAATCTCCTTATCACAAGATATGATTTCTGGCTTCCCTACCGAAACAGAAGAAGATCATAAAGATACTTTAAGCTTAATGGAACATTGCAAATATGACTTCGGGTTTATGTTTGCGTATTCTGAAAGACCAGGAACGCTAGCAGCACGTAAAATGGAAGATGATGTACCTGAAGAAGTAAAAAAACGTCGCTTAAATGAAATTATTGATTTACAACAAAAACTAGGTTTACAACGTACCCAACGTTTCTTAGGACAAACGGTTGAAGTTTTAGTTGAAAAAGATTCTAAACGTTCAGACCAACATTGGAGCGGTAGAAACTCACAAAACACAGTGGTAGTTTTCCCTAAAGAAAATTACAAACCTGGTGATTTTGTATTAGTAAAAGTAACTGATTGTACTGCTGCGACTTTAATAGGTGAAGCTGTGGGGTATTCAGAGATTATGCAAGCTTAATTATAGTTCAAGGTTTAAAAGTTTAAAATATGGAAAAAGATATCGTAATAAATTGCAATTATTCTAAAGAGGAATTATCAAAAGTTACAAAACATATTTTGCTAAACTCAAAAATATTTAAGTACCTATTTGTTGGTTTACCAATTATTTTTGCAATTAATGTAGCTTCAAGTGAAAAAACAGACTCGTTTTTTTTAGATTATATTTTTCCTGTATTAATTGTTATCGTAATCTGGACATATATATATTTCAGATCAATTCATACAGCAAAAAAACGAATAATTTCAAATTCAAAAAATTTTGAAAACATTACTTTAACGGTAAATAAAGATTCTTTCATTCAAGAGGGGCAGACATTCAAAATACAAAATTTTTGGAAAGAAATAAACAAAATTAAAGAAACTAAAGAATGGTATTTAATTTTTCAAAATCAGAATTCAGCTATTCCTATCTTTAAAAAAGATTTATCTGAAAATCAAAATAATGATTTGAAAGAATTATTCAATTCACTAGACATCAAAAAAAGTTTACTTTAAACTAACAGATTGCTTCGTTAAAACTCACAATGACAATGGAAAACGTTCAAAGTATAAAACAGCGATTTGAAATTATCGGTAACGATCCGAAATTAAACCGTGCTATTGAAAAAGCTATTCAAGTAGCACCAACAGATATTTCGGTTTTAGTAACTGGTGAAAGTGGTGTAGGTAAAGAAAGTATTCCTAAAATCATACATTCTCTTTCGCATCGCAAACACGGAAAATATATTGCGGTAAACTGTGGGGCTATTCCTGAGGGCACTATCGATTCTGAATTATTTGGACACGAAAAAGGAGCTTTTACAGGTGCCACTAACACTCGTGAAGGTTATTTTGAAGTAGCTGATGGTGGAACTATTTTCCTAGATGAAGTAGGCGAATTACCACTAACTACTCAGGTACGCTTGTTACGTGTATTAGAAAACGGTGAATTTATAAAAGTAGGGTCTTCACAGGTGCAAAAAACGAATGTTCGCATTGTTGCTGCAACTAATGTAAATATGCTTGAAGCTATCGGGAAAGGTAAATTTCGTGAGGACTTATACTATCGTTTGAGTACCGTAGATATTACATTACCTGCGCTTCGCGAACGCAAAGAGGATATTCATTTATTGTTTAGAAAATTTGCCTCCGATTTTGCCCATAAATACAAAATGCCTCCTATAAAGCTAGAAGACCAGGCGGTACAATATTTAACTAAATATCGCTGGAGTGGAAATATTCGTCAGTTACGAAATGCTGCCGAACAAATTTCTGTTTTAGAAACTAAGAGAGATATTTCGATGCAAACACTGATGTCTTATTTACCATCAGAAGGGTCAAATTTACCGCAAGTAATTGGCAAAAAATCAGAGAGTGACTTTTCAACAGAAAGAGAAATTTTATATAAAATCCTTTTTGATATGAAAAGCGATTTGAACGATTTGAAAAAACTCACATTAGAGTTAATGCAAAGCGGAAATTCTAAAAATGTTCAAGAAACTAACAAAGGGCTCATCCAACGCATTTATGGCGAAAAAGAAGAACCAAATCCATATTTTGAACAAGAATCCAGAGTTGCTGTAATTCCGACGGTTACTACTCAATCGCAAGAAGAATTTATAGACGATGAAGATGATGACGAGAATTACATTTTTGCCGACACTGTCGAAGAAGAAGAAGATTCGCTTCGTTTAGACCAAAAAGAAATTGAACTCATTAAAAAAGCCCTAGAACGCAATAAAGGGAAACGCAAAGCTGCTGCTGACGAACTAGGAATTTCGGAGAGAACTTTGTACAGAAAAATAAAACAATTTGATTTATAAAATTTTCATTTTTATATCTTTGAAAACGAAATGAAAAAAATTCAACACATATTAATAGCACCTATTTTTTTACTTCTTACTAGTTGTGGTATATACAATTTTACAGGAACAGGAGAAATTGATGCTAAAACCTTCCAAGTTAATTATTTCCAAAATGTTTCGGAATTAGTTGAACCAGGCATCGAACGTGATTTTACTTTAAAACTTCAAGATTTAATTCAAAACCAAACGAATTTGACACTTACTAACACTAATGGTGATTTAGTTTATGAAGGTGAAATTACAGATTATAGGATAGCTCCTATGACAGCCACAGCAGATTTGACAGCAGCTCAAAACAGATTGAGTATTACTGTAAATCTTCGTTTTTCTAATAAAAACAAACCCGATGAGCATTTAGAGAAAAAATTTTCCTTTTATTATGATTACCCTGCTAACCAGCAGTTAATAGGTTCTCAACGGAAAACGGCTTTGACAGAAATTTTTGAAAGAATAACTCAGGATATGTTTAATGAAACATTAGCCAAATGGTAATATATGAACATTAACGAAATCACATATCTCATTAATAATCCCAACACTATAAATCCAAATCAGGTTTTAGAGATGGAGAAAATATTGACTGAATTCCCTTATTTTCAAAGCATTCGAAACATTTACACAAAAGGATTACAAAAACAGGATAGCTTCAAGTATAATTCGGCATTGAAAAAGTCGGCAGCCTATACCACAGATAGAAGTATTTTATTTGATTTTATTACTAACGAACATTTTTTTGAAGAAAAGAAAAAAAATGCTGAAGTTCAAAAAAGTAATATTGAAAACACAAAAGACAATAGTGAAGTTTTAAACAATTCTATAGAAAGTGTAAAAACAGAAATCGAATTAGTTACTAGCTCAGAAGAAAATACAAATACACTTCTTGAAACCGAACCTATAGTAGAAACTGAGATTGAAGTCAAAAAAACTACTGAAGAAAAATTTGAATCTGCTTTAGAAAGATCTATATTACAATCTATAAAAGAAGCTTTACCTGAAGAATTAGAAGTAACCGATAATGAATTAATGGAAATGAAGGCGAAAATTTCATGGTTAGAAGATAAAATAGAAACTGATGAAGAAGTTAAACCTGTTTCTTTTACTAAAAACGAGACACATTCTTTCCAAGAATGGTTACAATTAGCCAAAACAAAACCTATTGAGCGTGAAATAGATGAAAACACAAAAAACAATTCTATTTCAGAAAACAACATCAACACAAATGAAGATTCAAAATCTGAAACAAAATTAGACTCAAAAATAGATTTGATTGATAAATTTATCAGTACTAATCCAAAAATACCATCACCTAAAGAGAATCTTCCTATCCCAAGTTATCTAACAAAAAAAGAGGATACTCCTTATTTGATGACCGAAACTTTAGCCAAAATTTATTTAGAACAAAAAAAATATTCGAAAGCAATTCAAGCTTATGAAATTTTAATTTTGAAATATCCAGAAAAAAGTAGTTTATTTGCAGACCGAATTTTAGACATTAAAGATTTACAACAAAATAACAATAAGTAATAATGAGTACATTTACAATTTTTTTAGTATTAATAACGATAGTTTCTTTTTTATTAATCGTAGTAATAATGGTTCAAAACCCTAAAGGTGGAGGTTTATCTTCTTCTTTTGGAAGTTCACAAATGATGGGTGGAGTTCAAAAAACAACAGATTTCTTAGATAAATCAACTTGGTATTTAGCTGGAACACTTATTGTTTTAATTTTATTATCTAGTTTAAGTTTTACAGGAACTAACAGCGATACAGGATCAAAAGTAATGGATGAGTCTGCGATACCTGCAACTCCTGCTGCTAAAACTCCTGCTGCAGATGGTAAAACTGCAACTCCAGCAGAAGCTGCAAAACCAGCTACAGAACAGAAAAAATAATTTAAAGAAAATAATTTAAAAATGCCAGCCTGTCAGTGCTGGCATTTTTATTTAGTAATTTTGACAGATTTTTTTACTTGGCATAATTTCTGTCAAAAAAATTGAAACAAAATCTAATAATTAAAATTTAAAATAATTATGGCATTAAACATTAAACCACTTTCAGACCGCGTTATCGTGGAACCAGCAGCGGCAGAAACACAAACAGCTTCTGGTATTATTATCCCTGACACCGCAAAAGAAAAACCCCAAAAAGGAATTGTGGTGGCTGTAGGAAACGGAAAAAAAGACCAACCAATGACAGTTCAAGTTGGAGATACTGTTTTGTATGGTAAATATGCTGGAACTGATTTAAAATTAGAAGGCAAAGATTATTTAATTATGCGAGAAGAAGATATTCTTGCAATCATCTAAAAAGAGTAAAAAGTTAAAAGTAAACAGTGAAAAGTAAAATTTAATCTCTTTTCACTAATTACTTATCACTAATCACTAAAAAAAATTAAAATGGCAAAAGATATAAAATTTGATATTGAAGCACGTGACGGATTAAAACGTGGTGTAGATGCATTAGCAAATGCAGTAAAAGTAACTTTAGGACCTAAAGGACGTAATGTAATCATTTCTAAATCATTTGGAGCACCTCACGTAACTAAAGATGGTGTTTCTGTAGCAAAAGAAGTGGAATTAAAAGACACTTTGGAAAATATGGGAGCACAAATGGTAAAAGAAGTTGCTTCAAAAACTAACGATTTAGCTGGTGATGGTACTACTACAGCTACAGTTTTAGCTCAAGCTATCGTAAAAGAAGGTCTTAAAAATGTAGCCGCAGGTGCTAATCCTATGGATTTAAAAAGAGGTATAGACAAAGCAGTTGAAGCTATCGTTGCTGATTTAGGCAAACAAGCTAAGGAAGTTGGTTCATCTACTGACAAAATCAAACAAGTCGCTTCTATCTCTGCTAATAATGATGAAGTAATTGGTGATTTAATTGCGACTGCTTTTGGCAAAGTAGGAAAAGAAGGTGTGATCACTGTAGAAGAAGCAAAAGGAACAGATACTTATGTAGATGTAGTTGAAGGAATGCAATTTGACAGAGGTTATTTATCTCCTTACTTTGTTACTAATACTGAAAAAATGGAGGTAGAATTAGAAAGACCTTACATTTTATTATATGACAAAAAAGTTTCTTCTTTAAAAGAATTATTACCAATTCTTGAACCAGTTGCTCAATCTTCAAAACCATTGTTAATCATTGCAGAAGACGTAGATGGAGAAGCTTTATCTACATTAGTAGTTAACAAATTGAGAGGTGCCTTGAAAATTGCTGCAGTAAAAGCTCCAGGTTTTGGTGATCGTAGAAAAGCAATGTTAGAAGACATCGCTATTTTAACAGGAGGTACTGTAATTTCTGAAGAGAGCGGCTACACTTTAGAAAATGCTACTTTAGAAATGTTGGGTACTGCCGAAAAAGTATCTATTGACAAAGACAATACGACGATTGTAAACGGTGCAGGTGATAACGAAATGATTAAAAATCGTGTAAACCAAATCAAAGCGCAAATGGAATCGACAACTTCTGACTACGATCGTGAAAAGCTACAAGAACGTTTGGCTAAGTTAGCAGGAGGTGTAGCTGTATTGTATGTTGGTGCTGCTTCTGAAGTAGAAATGAAAGAGAAAAAAGACCGTGTAGATGATGCATTACACGCAACACGTGCGGCGGTTGAAGAAGGAATCGTTGCTGGTGGTGGTGTTGCTTTGTTAAGAGCAAAAGCAGTTTTAGCTAATATCAAAGCGGAAAATGCAGATGAAGCAACAGGTATTCAAATTGTATCTCGTGCGGTAGAATCTCCATTACGTACTATCGTTGAAAATGCAGGTTTAGAGGGTTCTGTAATCGTAGCAAAAGTTTCCGAAGGAAAAGAAAACTTTGGTTACAATGCAAAAACAGATGAATATGTAGATATGCTTGAAGCTGGTATTATCGATCCTAAAAAAGTAACCCGTGTTGCATTAGAAAATGCTGCTTCCGTTTCTGGAATGATTTTAACTACTGAGTGTGCTTTAATTGATATTAAAGAAGAAAACGCTGGTGGTGGAATGCCTATGGGTGGCGGAATGCCAGGAATGATGTAGTTTTTCAAATCGCAAAATACAAACACTAAAGCCGTTCGAAAGAGCGGCTTTTCTATTTTAATTTAAAAAGTATTTTTAACACTTACTAAATAATAATGAACGCTTACTAAGTAATCATAGTAGTTTTCTCAACTTGCCAAATTATTAAAAACTAAATCAATAGATTTACTATCTAAAAAAAAAATCTATGAAAAAAACTTTATTATTACTCTGCTTAGTCTTCTTACAGACCGCTTTTGCCCTTGACAACCCAAGAATAGGCATTATTCTTGAACACGATCTTGCCTATGCTGGAAGTACTCCTTGTGAATTTAGATTTAAAATAAAAATAAAAAACACTGGAGACGTTCCTTTGACTAATGTAAAAGCCATAAACGTTTCTTCTTTATCCGTGCCTCAAATCATTGGAACTCCCATTGCATTCTTACAACCTGGAGAAGTTGACGAAACTTCTTACTATGCCAATTTAAGTTTAAGCACAGCTGGTTATACAGAACACTTTCAGATTAAAGCTAGCGCAGTATCACCTAGCAATATAACAATAGTAGATTTATCACATTATAACGACTTTTTTTTAAATGATTACACTTCTATATCAGGTTATACAGGGCATAGAAGTGTTTCAATACAAAAAAACATTACTTATCAAGATTTGAATTTAAACAATATTATTGACGTTGGAGATGCTATCAAATATAATTACATCATAAATTACTTTGCTGGTGGATGTGCTGGTTTTTTATATAATAGTATCGATATTAGACCACAAGAACCTGGTGTAATTTTCAATATCCCTTGGATTTATAATGTAGGGTATAATAATCTTTTAGAAGGAATACATTACCTCACTACTCAAGACATTAACAGTGGTTATGTTTATGGTACAAATTCTCATTTCAATTTTTCATTGCCACCTTACGACACTCCTATATACAATAGCTATTCTCCTAATTGCAGTTGTACTATTCCTGCTGGATATGATAGTGCTATTAATTTAAACGGATTAAGAGCAAATCAAATAACAGGGACTGTAACCTATCAAGATACTGCTGGAAATTGCAATTCAGGAGTGCAAGCTTATACTCCTGTTAGCGCCAATAATGGCACTTACGATTTTAGGACATTCACTAATTTTTCTACTGGAAATTACAATATTATTATCCCAAATAATGGCAATTATAACACCACTATAAACAATTCGAGGTATAACAATTCGCATTTTTTAATTAATCCTACAAATTATAGCGTAACCAGCTCAGGTGCAAACCAAATTTATCCAAACAAAGATTTTTGTATTAGTTCGGCTGATAATTATACTGATTTAGAGGTTTCCATTTTCCCTAAAGACGGAAGACCTTCAAGACCAGGATTTCCTACTACTTTCAAGATAGTGATCACAAATTACGGAAGTACTATTGTAAATGGCGACGTAAAACTTAACTTCAACCCTAGTTTAGTTAGTTTTGCCAGTGCATTAACGACACCTGTTGTTTCTAGCAATGATCTTACTTGGAATTTGAGCAATTTTTATCCTTTTCAATCAAAAACTTTTGAAGTTACTTTCAATGTTCTTACTCCTCCAACTGTTGTTTCAGGCACTATTTTACCTTTTCAAGTAAATGCAACCACAAGTACTAGTGGCACACCTCAAAGTTTCCAAGCAACTTTAAACCAAGAGGTAGTGAATTCTTACGACCCTAACGACATTCGTGTGTTAGAAGGAAACCAAATTGCATTAGCTGATGTAAATAAATATATTCATTATTTAGTTCGTTTTCAAAACACTGGAACTGCTGCTGCTACCACAGTAGTAGTAAAACAAAATTTAGACTCAAAACTTGACTGGGATACTTTTACTCCAGTTGCTTCTAGTCATACTAATTTAGTTCAAGTTCAAAACAAAAACGATTTAACATATACTTTTTCGAATATTAATTTGATTAATAGCTCTGCTAACGAGCCTGCTAGTCACGGATGGTTGTTATACAAAATAAAACCTAAATCAAACGTAGTGGCAGGTGATATTTTACACGGTACCGCAAAAATTTATTTTGATTACAATCCGCCTATTACTACAAATACTTCAAACACCGAAATTGTAAACCAACTTAGCAATGAAAACTTTAGTAAAGACATTCGTTTTGTAGTGTATCCTAATCCTACCCAAGATTTCATTAATATTGAGGTAGATTATAACGAAAGTTTTGAGGTAAAAATCATCAATCAATTAGGTCAATTAGTAAAAGTAGTAACGATAAATGAAGCTATTACTAAAGTAGATATTAAAGATTTTGCAAAAGGAATTTACTTTTTAACATCAGATAAGACAACTCTAAAAAACATTTCGTTTATCAAAAATTAATCTCATTAATGAATTTCTAAGAGGCTGTCCAAAAGGGCAGCTTTTTTTACTAAATAGGGCTTGCTGATAACCTCAAGAAACTAACTTAAAGACATTTAAAAATAGAGTCCACAATTAATTTATTATTACATTCTTCTTTTTATTACCATTAAGGGATTAAGAAAATTAAGTTTACATAATAGCTAATCACACTGTGATTCTTAATTTTCCTTAATCTCTCCTGTTTCTGGATGGGTGTATAAAAATCAGTAAATTCATTTGTGTAAGACTTAAAGTTTACTAAAACAAGAATAGTAAAGCCGTTCAAAAAAACGGCTTTACTAATGAACAGGGTTAAAAAAACATCTTAATAAAAAGCCAAATAATTTCTACTATTCTAGCACTTTAATTAAGTTTGAGTATCAAAATCAAACGAACAATGATTATTCCACTTAAAAAAGCAGTAATAGGATTACTTTTCATTACAACATCAACTTTTGCTCAAACCAAACAAGATAGTTTGGCCATTAAACAAGCAGCACTAGATTATATAGAATCACAACACAAGCCAAATCCAGCACAAATGGAAAGAGCATTACATCCTAGAATGGTCAAACGCACTTTTTGGAAAGATAAAGCTACAGGCAAAGACTATGTTCGTGAGACCTCAACCGAATCAATGGTTCTACTAGCTGAAAGCTATAATAAAAAAGGAGATGCCTTTCCTCCTAACCCTAAAAAAGAAATCGTTTTCTTAGATGTTTCTGAACGAACTGCATCTGTCAAATTAATTGCAGATACTTGGATTGATTATATGCACATTGTAAAACTCAATGGAAGTTGGAAAATCATCAATGTATTATGGCAGTTTAATGACACCAAGCAACATTAAATTTATCTGAGAAAAATAAATTCAAACATTACCTACTACCTAATTCTCCTCGCATTTTCGTCAACTTCTTTAGACCTGAATTCTTCTTTATTGATTTTTCCGAATGTGTATTTTATTGCAATAGAAAACAAATTAGAATCAGTATAATAAACCCCTTTTGACGAAATGTTATTAATAGTAAAATTTTCATTATAAGTGACTTTTCTGAAAATATCATTATAACTTAAGGTACAATCAAATTGCTTGAAAAAGGTTTTAGAAATAGCCAAATCGAAGGTAACTAATCCATTTCTATCAAAAACACCTTCTTTTCTTGAGGTCAACCCCCAAGTTGTCAATGAAAATTCTACTTCTTTTGGTAGTTTAAAAATATGATTCGAATAAAAATACAAATAAGGTTTAGATTGGTTTACCACCGAAAGTTTGTCTTCAACCTTGTTGAGAATTCCACTTAGAATTGTAGTTGAAGACCATTTTTTATATTGAAAAGGCAATGTGAATTCAATATTAAACCCTGATTCTTTTTGAAAATTTTCGGTTTGAAATCTAAGCAAATTTTGGTCTTTATTATAATCAACCGCATAATAAACGGGATTTTTCATCAAATTATAACTTAATTTCAAAGTTTTATCTTTATACTGATACCCAAAAGTTAGCGCATCAATAATTGTTGGATTTATATTAATATTATTATTCCAAAGAAAATATGGATTTATATAAGTTGATAATTGGCTCGCAGTTGAAAAATTAGGTCTTGTGATACTTTTAGCATAATTAAAACTAATCGTCTTTGTACTATCAACAGCCAATTGAATATCGATTTTTGGGAAAAAATTAATGTAATTTTTATCGATTAATAAATTACTTTCCGATGCGTTTTTACCTTTTGCTATTGTATTCTCAATTCGTATTCCGCTAGAAAAATTTATCTTTTTATATCCTCCAGAAAAATTAGAATAAAAAGCGATATTGGTTTCTTTATAATTATAATCGGTTCCAGATACTACACTAGGATTAAAACTTTCGATGGCAGCAATAGTTCTAGGGTTAGCTTTAAGAAAAAGTCCGCCTAATTCTAATTTCATCTTATTCTTAAACTCTTTTTCAAAATCAAAACGGGTAGAAAAGACATCTATAGCTACTTTTTGATTTCTATTTTGTGTCAATTCAAATTGGGTTTGATTATAGTTGTTTGAAATTACACTTTGAATTACTTGATTGAAATTTGAATATTGACATCCTAAAAACAAGTGCCCGTCAATACTCTTAATTTTATGATTATAATTTAAAACACCATTTGTAAAATTTCTATTTTCAGTATTCAGATTTAAAGTATGGATTGAATTTATAGTCAAACCCTGCTGATTATATGTATTTGTAACGATATCGAAGTTATCCTTTTGACTTCTTCTACTCACATTCATTGAAAAGTAATCATCTTCATTAATCTTATAAAAAAAGCCTCCACCATATATAAATTGAGGTCTATTTGTAATTGCGGTGACCCAATACTTTGATTTTATATCATAATCTGGAATAATAAAATCATTTCCATTCTTTTCCCAAATTTTTAATTGATTGTAATTAAAATTGATTTTGTATTCAAACCTACCCTTCTTAATTCCTGAATTAATTCCGAAGTAATTATTAAATCTTCTTTGAAACGAAACATTTTCGGTCACATTAATTTTAAAACCTTCTTTTTTACTTACTTTTCTAGTAACTAAAATAACCACTCTACCATTTGCTTCATATTTTGAAGATGGATTTTCTATAATTTCAACTGTTTTTATATCTTCTACAGATAATGAGTTCAAATCATTTATTTCTACTCTTTGGTTATCGATATAAATAAGAGGGTTTCCTTTTCCAACAATGGTGATTGACTCCTTATTTGAACTTACTTGAACTTTAGGGAGCTTGGCTAATAAATCGATAGAATTAGGTACGGCATTTAAAATGGAATTAGCAACATCAATTTTTATAGTACCATTTTTATTCTCAATGGCTATTTTTTCTTTTACTATTTTAATTTCTTCTAATTCTTTAACTTTTTCTTGACTAAACAAAGTCTGAAATGATACTAACAATGCTATAACAAAAAATAATTTCTGATTCATATTATAAAATTTGTCACAAAATTGATTCAATATTTTTCTACGAGAGTTAATGGAGCGTTAATGCAAGGTTAAAATCAAAAAATCAGAATATTTAGTTTATTTTTGAAAATGTTTTGAGACCTATGAAACAAAAAATCAACCTTTTAATTGTTTTCTCATCCGTAATATTGATTGTATTAATTGCAATGCAATGTTATTTGGTTAAAACTTCCTATGAATACAAAGTGGAGCAATTTCACAATGAAGTCAAAGAAAAAATTTCTAAAATCACTAACGATTTTACCGATATCGATTCGAGTGTAGTACACAACAAAGAATTACATAACACAAAGCTTTTAAAAAGCTACATTAGTGATAAAAATTTCAAAAACCACTTTAAAAACAAATTTTTGCCTAATCCGCAACGCAGTGTATTAACAGCCTTGTTAGAAAAGAAAATAAATCTTGAGTTTCCAAAAAACAAAGTCGAATTTGCTGTCATAACAAATAAACTTATTGTTTTTAAATCCAATCAAAAAACCGACACTATTTTCTCTGAAAAGCCTATTATTCAGAATATTTCTTATGGAAATTTAAACACACTGGACGAAGCTTTTTCTGTTCGAAATTATGTATCTACAACTAATAGCGATTCTAATTATAAGCTACTTACGGAAGATACTTTATTTGTTTCTGTAAAAAATTGGGAATTTATTATTTTACAAAGAATGGCTACTATTTTGGCAATTTCAATAGTATCCATCATAATTTTAATTTCATTATTCGTCATCACTCTAAAAGCTCTAATCAAACAAAAAAAAGTGAGCGATGTTAAAACCGACTTTATAAACAATATCACACACGAATTAAAAACACCCTTAACTACCTTATCAGTTTCGACAAGAATGTTAGAACGAAAAGAGATACAGGAAAACAAAGAAATTTTGAATTCTCTTTTACAAACAATTAATCGTCAGAATGCACGTCTGCAAAGTCTCATTGACCAAGTATTATCCAATTCGTTAGGATTTGAAGAAATTGAACTTCAGAAAGAAAACTTAAAAGTAAATGTATTTATTCAAACTATTCTTTCTGATTTTCAGCTTGCTTATCCTGAAGTTATTATTAAGTCAAACGTAAATACAATTGAAACCACGCTGTTTATAGACAAATTCCATTTAACCACAGCCTTAAACAATGTCTTAGAAAATGCGGTAAAATATGGTTGCAAAAACATAACAATAACTACCTCTCTCAAAAACGGCATTTTCAACTTAAGCATTACAGATGACGGAATTGGAATTGCAAAAGAGAAGCAATTATTATTGTTTGAAAAGTTCTACAGAGTAGAACAAGGTAATCTTCATAACACAAAAGGTCTTGGCTTAGGCTTATATTATGTAGATCAAATCATAAAGGCTCACAAAGGCTCAGTAAACGTTGTAAGCGAATTAGGAAAAGGAGCCTCGTTTACCATAGCTATTCCTTGTACATAATATGAAGAGAATCCTTTTAGCTGAAGACGATTTTGATTTTGCAAATGTTCTAAAACAATATTTAGAACTCTATTCATTTGACGTCACTTGTGCAAATGATGGACAAGAAGCACTAGATTTACTAAAAAAAGAAACCTTTGACATTTGCATCTTAGATGTAATGATGCCTAAGATGGACGGATTTACATTAGCTGATAAAATCATAACTATCAATCCTGGAATACCTTTTGTTTTTTTAACCGCAAGAAATCAAAATGAAGATAAAATAAAAGGGTTAAAATTAGGTGCCGATGATTATATTGTAAAACCATTTGAAGTGGAAGAATTGGTTTTAAGACTAACAAACATTCTCAAAAGAACTACTAAAAAAGAAGCATCTGAAGTAAAAAAAGACATACTCAAAATAGGAAATTATTCATTTTTAGTCAATCGATTTGAATTAAAACTTGATAATAAAACGCAACAACTTACTGAAAAGGAAGCTTCATTATTATTATATCTTCTTGACAATAAAAACCAATTACTCAAACGGGAACAAATTCTTAATGCTGTTTGGGGTAATGATGATTTTTTTTCAGGCAGAAGTATGGATGTCTTTATTAGCCGACTTAGAAAATATTTAAAAGACGACCCATCAATAAAAATTGAAAGCATTCGGAATATCGGGTTAGAGTTTAAGGTTTTGTAAATCCTTTCTAAAAAATGGACAAAAAATATTCTCTTTCAAAAAGACCATTCGACAATTCAATTAAAAGCAGCATTAGCAAGACCTTATCACATCAAGAAATAAATCAAATCTAAAATTTACTCTAAAAATTTTAATCGTTTACTCTTTCTTATACCAATCAAAATTAGTTACATACGATAATCTTACTGTTGGATTATTCTCTTGTATAGTATTTCCTAAATTCCAAATAGTTTGATGAATATAGCTTAATTGCAACTGATGATTAGCATTTAAATTATAACCTAATCCAGCAATCACCCTATTTTGTTGTAAGAAAGTTTTTGCGTCTTTTACAGCAATATTCATAAATACCTCATCACCTAACATTGCAAATAATTTGGTTTTATCGTCCTTCTTTATTAAAGCATAATTTGCTAAAAACATATAACGCAAACGGTTTCGATACACATAATCTGTAATTTCAAAATTACCTTGTGAATTTTTACTAGCAATGCCTACCCAACGATGTTCATCACGCAAACGATGAGTGAACTTATAATTACCAAATGTTTTAGCATAAATTCCTTGTAGCCAAAGATGTTTTTCTGGTGTTGTTACTTTATTTAGAGGAACTTCACCATACACATACGTATCATAATAGGTTGCACCTAGACTTCCATTAAAAGATTTGGTAAACTGATAATCTACAGAAGGTCTAATAAACCATTGTTGTTTTTCATCAAAACCATTAGCATAACGCATTGAAGCTTCTAGCGTAACTGAAAGCTTTTTATTCAACATATTTTTACATACATAATGCAACCAAATGTCAGTATTTGTAGTTTTTACCTGAGAAAAAAAACTTTGAAATGAAAAAAGCATTCCAAATAAAATATAAAACTTTATTTTCATTTGATCGAAAAGAGCTAGCTTATTCTATATGCACTCGTTTTTTTAAAAGTTTCCACAAAACGGGAACAGTAGTAAATCCTACAATTCCTATAACAATAAACTCGATATAATGTTTTAAATCTATACCAAATTGATTAAGAAATAATGCGTGAAGATAATGTCCTGAAAAAATCATTGAAAATGACCATAAGAAAGAACCTAAAATGGAATAAAACATAAATTTCTTCTTGTCCATTTCTACAATACCAGCAATTACTGGAGCAAAAGTTCGTACGATAGGTAAAAACCGAGCAAAAACTATAGCGCGCGTACCATATTTATCAAAAAACTCTCTAGACTGGTATAAATACTTCTTTTTGTACCAAAAAGTATCTTCGCGATTATATAAATAATTACCACTTCTAGCACCAAACCAATAACCAAGCATATTACCTAAAATACCCATAAGGGTAACTAACAATGCAAAAATAGTTACATTCAAAAAATCACTTCCTAATGAAATTTGTTGCATTAGTGTTTCACTATATATTCCAGCTAAAAATAGCAAACTATCTCCTGGAAGAAAAAAACCAGCTAACAATCCAGTTTCAGCAAAAACAATGAATAAGACAACTATTAAACCTATTTTAATTCCGCCGAACTCTAATAATATATAGAATTCAGGATTAAGCAATTGCAACCAATTAAAATCTTTCATCAACTACTACTAATTATTTTAACAAAAGGCGAAGGTACTCTTTTTAGTACATCCGCCTCTATAATTTTGTTTTAATTTATTCTTAAAAAATCAAATATCTAATTGATATACTCCGTGAAGATCTTCATTTTTCGAGAAGTTTACTTCTAAATCGGTAACATACCCAGAATTAAGACCGTACACCCAACCGTGTAATGACAAGTCCTGTCCATTTTTCCAAGCCGTTTGAACTATAGAAGTTTTGGCTAGATTCAACACTTGTTCTTTTACATTAAGTTCTACAAACCGATTAAAACGTTCAGGTTCATCATTTATACAGTCTAATTTTTCTTTATTAAATCTGTAAATGTCTTTGATGTGGCGAATCCAATTATCAATAACTCCAAAAGAACTATTTCCCATTGCAGCTTTAACACCTCCACAACCATAATGTCCACAAACAATAATGTGTTGAACTTTTAAAACATTTACGGCATAATCAAGTACACTTAACATATTCATATCTGTGTGTACAACCATATTTGCGATATTACGATGTACAAAGACTTCGCCTGCTTTTGTACCAGTAATTTCATTAGCTGGTACACGACTATCCGAACAACCTATCCATAACAATGGGGGATTTTGACCCTCTGCTAAATCTTTGAAAAAATTAGGATCACTACTAATTTTTTCTTCTACCCATTTCTTATTATTATCTAATATTCTTTTATAAAAATCGCTCATACTTAATTACTCTTCTAGCAAATGTAATTCAAAAAATAGAAAACTATTTTACTAATTGTTTTAAATCTAAATTAGGTCTATTTTCATCTTTTATAAATGCTGTATCTTCATAAAAATCTACTTGACCCGTTTCAATATTATACATTGCTCCGATGACACCTATTTCTCCATTTTCAATCATTTGCTCAAGAATATAACTTCTCTGAATAATTGATTTTACGGTTCTTTTTACATTGATTTCTGCAACATTTTCAACAAATTCACTATTTTTAGAAGTTCTATCGCTTTCTGTAACTTGCTCCTCATAAACTGCTGGTTGTAATTTAGAAAGTAATTCTGTCAAATTTCCCATTTCTACGTGATCACAAGCTCCTTTTACAGCGCCACATTTAGTATGTCCTAAAACAACGATAAGCTTAGAACCAGCGACCTTACAAGCAAATTCCATACTTCCTAAAATATCAGTATTCGCAATATTACCTGCTATGCGAATAGAAAAAATGTCACCCAAACCTTGGTCAAAAATCAACTCGGCAGAAGTTCTACTATCAATACAACTTAGTACAGTTGCAAATGGCCATTGACCATCGCGAGTGTCGTTTACTTGCTCTAACAAATCGCGATGTACTTTCAAATTATTTACAAAACGATGATTTCCTTCATTTAAAATTTCTAAAGCTTTTCTAGGGCTTATTTGTGATTGTATCTCTTTATTTAACGTTCTCATAATTTCTTTTAATTCTTGTGTTCAACAAATACGTGTTTTACTTCTTCTCCTGTATTTTCTAATTCATACGCTTTTTTGAAGCCAACTAATTTTACTTTGATGTTTTCTTCTTTTGCACGAATTTTTTTAAATTCCTTGATTAAATCAAGAACATCATGAGCAATATAAACCGTATCCGAAGCATTAATAATCACCTTGGAATTTTGAGGAATACTTGACAATGTTTTCTTAATAGCTGATTTATTCAAAAAAGATACCTCTTGTGCTAAATCTATATGAATAATATCACCATCTTGATATTCTTCCTTTCTAAACTTATAGGCTCTTTCTAAATTACCTTTTAGAATAAAAATAATACTTACCACTAATCCTAATGCAACTCCTTTTAACAAATCAGTAAACACTACTCCTAACATAGTTATAATAAATGGAATAAATTGATATTTACCTCTTTCATAAAAATGTTTTAATACTTTAGGATTTGCAAGTTTATACCCCACTAATAACAATACCGCTGCTAATGTTGCTAAAGGAATCATATTAAGTACAAAAGGAATTGTTACCGCACTAATAATTAACAAAACACCATGAAAAATAGCTGCCATCTTTGTCTCTGCTCCTGCATTTGCATTTGCTGTAGAACGAACCACTACAGATGTCATAGGCAAACCGCCTAATAAGGCACTAACAACATTACCAATCCCTTGAGCTTTAAGCTCCACATTTGTATCCGTATAACGCTTATGCTTATCCATTCTATCAGCTGCTTCTATACACAACAATGTTTCGATAGAGGCTACTGCTGCAATTGTAGCTGCCACTATCCAAACCTTTTTGTTAGCAAATTGAGTAAAATCTGGCAATGTAAAACTTTGCGCAAATTCATCTAATGATTTTGGAACTGGTAATTTTACCAAGTGTTCAGGCAAAACTGCCAAAGAGGAATTTGAAGCTATAAAAAATTGATTTAAAAGAATTCCTACTATTACCGCAACTAATGCTGCTGGAATTAGTTTAATTTTTTGAAGAAACCCAACTTTACTCCAGCCAATTAAAATTAGTAATGAAACCAAAGCAATTAAAGTTGCTCCTAGATGAATATTCCCTAAAACAGAAAAAATTTCTGAAAATGTATTTTCTCCATCTGGCTGAAGAAAAGCCAAATCTCCTTCATAATCTTTATCATATCCAAAAGCGTGAGGAACTTGTTTTAAAAAGATAATAACCCCAATTCCTGCTAACATTCCTTCGATAACGTTATTAGGAAAATAATTTGAAATTGTTCCAGCTTTTAAAAAACCAAGGGCAATTTGCATAATTCCAGCTATTAAAACAGCTAGAAGAAAAATGTTAAATGCACCTAAATCTGTAATTGCTGTTAATACTATTGCTGTAAGTCCAGCAGCTGGTCCTGAAACTGATAAGTGAGATTTACTTAAAAAACCCACCACTATACCTCCTACTACACCAGAAATAATTCCGGAAAACAGGGGTGCGCCTGAAGCTAATGCAATACCTAAACACAAAGGTAATGCCACTAAGAAAACCACTAATCCTGCAGGCAAATCAGAATTAAGGTTGCTTAAAATTTTAATTTTTTTTGTCATCCTATAAAATTTAAAACAATACTATTTTAGGGCTAGGCCCACTAATTATGTTCTAAACTTGTTCAGGTGGTAATAAAAATGTTGATTTTGAGATTGAATACTCTTTTAAAATATACTCGGGAGTATTTTCATTACTTAGGGTAATAAAAGGAGAAATTACAAAATGTGATTCTTCAAGCAAAAATTCAGATTTTACCTCTTTCATCTCCTTATTTGTCTTACTTTCTTCTTCATCTTCATCCTGAAAAAAATAAGAATAGTAATCTTCTCTCTCAGAATCTAACAAAGTAATTACACTTGGCGCAAACTGAAAGAAAACAAATAAAAGTAGTACGAATTTTATACTAAAACGCATTCGGCTAAAATATAACTTTTAGATTTAATCAAAGAATTTTTTAACTATATATTTAAAAAAGTCTAATCTCACGACAAATCAACTTTCGCACCAAACGCTTAATTTCGCTCATCATTAATGATTTACACCTCTATTTTTTGTAAATTCTTATAACTTTCTACAAAAACACCTCAAAAAATTCCGATACATTCTGCAATAAAAGATAGAATAAAAACAATCATCCATCTTTTAATTAAAAACAAACTCTTTTCCTATATATGGTATTTCACAAGCAATATCATATCGCTCTTCGATTTTATTTTTTAATGCAATTAAAGCATCTTTTTCCCCGTGATTCAGAAATATTTGTGTTGGCTTCGGTTCAATCTCAGACAACCACTGCAATAAATCTTCCTGATCACCGTGTGCTGAAAGCCCTTCAATTTCCTGAATTTGGGCTTTTACGGGATAATACCTTCCATAAATTTTAATTTCTTTTTCACCATCAATCAATTTTCTTCCACGAGTACCTTCGGCTTGATATCCAACAATCACAATAGTATTTTTTTCTTCAGAAATATGCTTTTCTAAATAACTTAAAACACGTCCGCCTGTCACCATTCCACTTGCAGCAATAACTACTTTGGGTTGTTCGTCATAAACTGTATTCATAGTTTCTTCAAAATCGGTTACTAATTGAAATAAATTACACATTGCTTCACATTCATCTAACTTTAGTTTGTGCCATTTTTTATTATCTACAAACAAATCGATTACTTTTATCCCCATAGGTGTATCTATTATATAGGGTACTTCAGGAATTCTTCCCTCCAATTTTAATTTCCAAATCAAATACATAATAGCTTGGGCACGTTCTACTGCAAAACTTGGAATGATTACATTTCCACCTCTTGAGATAGTTTCATTTATACATTCTTCCAAATCTTCCATAGGATCATTTTCAGGATGTAAACGATTACCATAAGTACTCTCCAAAAAGATGTAATTCCCTTTTTTGGGTTTAATTGGAGCGTATAGCAAATCATCATTATCTCTTCCTAAATCGCCCGAAAAAACTAAAGTTTTCCCTTCTAAACTCAATTCAATAGAACAAGCACCTAAAATATGACCAGCATAAAAAAATCGGGCTGAAATTTCTGCATCTAAATTTACTTCTTCGTCCTTTTGAATTACTCTAAAATAAGGCAGTACTTTTTCTGCATCTTCTACAGTATATAAAGGCTTAGCAGGAATGTGTTTCGAATATTGTTCCCGATTTGCTTTTTCGGCCTCTTCTTCTTGAATTTTTGCGGAATCAAGTAAAATTAGTTTTGAAATAGATTTAGTGGGTCCGGTACAATATATTTTCCCTTCAAAACCTTGCATCACTAATCGCGGCAACCATCCACAGTGATCTAAATGACCGTGTGTAAGTAAAACATAATCAATTGTTGAAGGCAAAACTTCAAGAGGTTGCCAGTTAAGTTGACGAGTTTCTTTATTACCTTGAAACAATCCACAATCTATAAGAATTCTTATCCCATTTGATTCTACAAGGGTTTTAGAACCTGTAACCGTTCCGGCTGCACCAAAAAATTGAATTTTCATTTCGTTTATATTTTAATTACACAATGCGTTTACTTCTTTAAAAATATTTTTAATTCTATTTGAACTTATTCCAATCATTTCTAATAATTCTTCATTACTTTTTAATTGTTCAGCCAAAATGATTTCTTGCGAAAGAAGTTGCTCCTTTTCTTTTTGAGTAATTGTGGTCAAACAAGTTACTGGAAATAATCTAGTTGCATCAATTAAATTTCGAAGTGTATTGGCTTTTGGCAAGTCCCAACTAAGCAATTCCAACCCAGAACAAGTAGCAAATTTTATAGCGTCTTCGGAAAAACGGTTATTAGTTACTATCAAACAACGATTTATAAAATCTTTTTCTTCAAAAATAGCTTGAGGTTTGCTTTTTAAATCATTAAATCGAGATAAAATATACATAGGCACTTTAACATCAGTAACTGAATTTCGATTACTATGGAATTTGCATTCTATCATTGTAAGCTGAATATCTTTTTTCAGAGCTACATCCACTTCGTGTGTAACACATTTGCCTTGAAGCAAAAGATTTATTCGAGTTTCATATCCTATTTTCCGAAACAACATTGAAATATATTTCTCGAAATAAAATCCAGCAGGACCTAACATTTCCAAAGAAGCCCTTAAATTATATTGAGCGGCACTTGAATCTGTTTGTTTTTTAAGCAAATCGAATGCTAGTTTGTAAATTTTCTTAGTAGGAATTTCATCATAAAGCTGTGCCTTAATTTGCAATAAAACAGCATCAACCACTTGTTGATTTGCTCCAGATTTCAACAAGGATTTTTTCAGTTTTTGAATATCAAAATCAACTATATCACCAGAGAATTTTGTAACTTTCATTATTAACATTCTAATTCTTATAAAGATAAGAAATTATTTATAATTCCTTTGTTGGTAATAAAACGCAGGAATAAATAGTAATAAAAATATAGGCTGAATCAAAAATCTTCTAACATAAAATAAAATCATAGCTTGTTTTTCTGTAAAAAAGCATAGTAACACGATGATTAATCCCATAAGAATTAAGAAAAACAAACTCAATAATACGCTAGACATCTTAACTTTAGAAGAGTCTGTAAAGATTACATATATTATTCCTAAACTTACCATTGAATTAATTAGATATCTAGTTCCTATATTCAGAAATAATTTTAAAGCATCATATTTTGGATATAATTGATTGTGAAATTCTGATTTAAAATAAGCAATAAAAGGATCATAAAACAGAACGCTTTCAAAAGTGCGAATTGCAACTAAAAACCCTATCAAGATAACCACAAGCAAGTATCTAAAAAATCTATTTTGCAGCATAATTAGAGTATTTTTTTATCCAAATTAACCACAACAAAAAAACGATTCCATAAATAATAGATGGAAATAAAACACCGTGAAGCAAATGTTCTTGTTCAGGATATTTATAAAGCAAAACAGCCAAAAAAACGATTCTAAAAATATTTAAAATATAAATTAAAGCCCCTCCACCTATACAATAAAACAATGTTGACTGGAATTTGCTAGAAAAAGCTAAAACAAAAGATATAAAGAGTATAATTACACTAATGGCATTACAACCTTCTATTATTCGCATTTGGTAATTACCGTTATACAAAACTTTTATTTGTTCGTTTGCATTATCAATACTGATATTGTAATCCATACCAAAAATTCTGGCAACAAATCGTGTCAAACAAGAAACATTTTCTGTAAACAAATCTACTTTAGCTACTAGGTTTTCTAAATAGGTTTGATACAAAATAGTCAGCAATAGGTAAGCCAAAAAAAATTTGCCTAAAAAAAGAAGAAATGGTTTATATTGATTGAATAAAGCTTTCAAAAAAATCAATTTTAACAAATTTATATAAAAATTAGAAGTTATGTTCAATACTTTTGCATAAAACCAAAATAAAATGATATTTGAAGAATTAAAACCAAAGGTTACTGAAATCACTAATTCACCTTTAACTCGTGATGAAAAACTTCTAAACATTTGCCAACTATTACAGGATAATATAAGCTATTATAATTGGGTAGGTTTTTATTTTGCTAATCACGAAACCAAAACATTACATTTAGGTCCTTATGTAGGTGCAGAAACCGATCATACAGTAATTCCATTTGGAAAAGGTATTTGTGGTCAAGTGGCAGAATCGAACGCAAATTTTGTTGTCCCAGATGTTTCTGCACAAAACAACTATATAGCGTGTAGTTTTACTGTCAAATCTGAAATCGTAGTACCTCTTTTTGTTAACGGTAAAAATATAGGTCAAATAGATATAGATAGCCACGTAATTGATCCTTTCACAGAAGCTGATGAAAGATTTTTAGAATTTGTGAATCAAGAAATAGCGAAGCTTTTTTAATAAAAAAAGAAAAAAAACAAATTCTAAATTCCAATTCTTTTCACAAGTATGTTTTTTGTAAAATTGGAATTTGGAATTTAAATTATTGGAATTTTAAAATTAAATATTACATTTGCACTCGAATTGAAGAAACACTTCAATCTGCATAATAATCATTTAAATAATATTAGAATGTATTTATCTAAAGAAAAAAAGGCTGAAATCTTCGCTCAACACGGAGGAAAAGCTGAGAACACTGGTTCTGCTGAGGGGCAAATCGCTTTATTCACTTTCAGAATCAACCACTTAACTGAGCACTTAAAAAGAAATCGTCACGATTACAACACTGAGCGTTCGTTAGTAAAATTAGTAGGAAAAAGAAGAGCGCTTCTTGACTACTTAAAGAATACGGAAATCAACAGATACCGTGCGATTATCAAAGAATTAAACATCAGAAAATAATCAAGATGAAAAGAGGTGCCTGCGCGCCTCTTTTTGTTTTTAATTTATATTGCAAGAAAAAGTTTGGTTTTTCATTGGGTTTCAAACAACTACACAACAACACACAACAACACAACTAAAACCCATTGTTTAATTTAACAAAAAGAATTTTTATGATTCCAAAAGTATTCCAAGAAGTTATCGATTTAGGTGACGGAAGAACAATCACCATCGAAACTGGAAAATTAGCCAAACAAGCTGATGGGTCTGTAGTTGTGCGAATGGGCGACGCAATGTTATTGGCTACAGCAGTTTCTGCTAGAACTGCAAATCCAGGGGTAGATTTTTTACCTCTAACAGTTGACTACCGCGAAAAATTTGCTGCTGCAGGTCGTTTCCCAGGAGGTTTCTTTAAGAGAGAGGCTCGTCCTAGCGATAGTGAAATTTTAACTATGCGATTAGTTGACCGTGTTTTACGTCCACTTTTCCCAGACGATTACCACGCTGAAACACAAGTTATGATTCAGCTAATGTCACACGATGAAAATGTTATGCCAGATGCTTTAGCAGGTTTAGCAGCTTCTGCGTGTTTAGCCGTTTCTGACATCCCTTTTTACAATTTGATTTCAGAAGTACGAGTAGGTCGCATTGATGGCAAATTAATAATCAACCCTAGCCGTGAACAATTAGAAAAATCAGACATCGATATGATGATTGGGGCTTCAGCAGATTCTGTTGCGATGGTAGAAGGTGAAATGAAAGAAATTTCGGAAGCAGAAATGGTAGAAGCTATCAAATTTGCTCACGAAGCTATCAAAACTCAAATTCAAGCACAAGAACGTTTAAGAGCAGCATTAGGCTCTCCTGCGTATAGAGAGTATGAAGCAGAGAAAAATGACGAAACAGTTTATGCTAAAGTAAAAGCTGCTTCGTATGATAAATATTATGCTATTGCTCAAGAAGCCTCTGCTAAAAGTGAAAGAGGAGAAAAATTTGCTGAAGTAAAAGAAGAAGTAAAAGCTTTATTTACTGAAGAAGAATATACTGAAAATCCTGATTTAGCTGAATTAGTTTCAAAATATATTTACAAAACACAAAAAGAAGCTGTACGTAATGTAATCCTTGAAAAAGGAATTCGTCTTGATGGTCGTAAAACTACAGAAATCCGTCCAATTTGGTCTGAAATCGATTATTTACCATCGGCTCACGGATCAGCAATCTTTACACGTGGAGAAACACAAGCATTAGCAACAGTTACTCTTGGAACTTCAAGAGAAGCTAATGTGATTGATTTACCTTCAGAACAAGGTGAAGAGCGTTTTTACTTACATTACAATTTCCCTCCTTTCTCAACTGGTGAAGCAAAACCTTTAAGAGGAACTTCAAGAAGAGAGGTAGGTCACGGAAACTTGGCACAACGTGCTTTAAAAAATATGATTCCTGCTGATTGTCCTTACACTATACGTGTTGTTTCGGAAGTATTAGAATCTAACGGTTCTTCTTCTATGGCTACTGTATGTTCAGGAACATTAGCACTAATGGATGCAGGAGTACAAATGGTAAAACCTGTATCTGGTATCGCAATGGGATTAATCACAGATGGCGAGAAATTTGCAGTTTTATCTGATATTTTAGGAGACGAAGATCACTTAGGTGATATGGACTTCAAAGTAACTGGTACAGCTGATGGTATTACAGCTTGCCAAATGGATATCAAAATTGAAGGATTACGTTATGACATTATGGAGCAAGCTTTATCACAAGCTCGTGATGGACGTTTACATATTTTAGGAAAAATCACTGAGACTATCGCTAAACCAAACGCATCAGTTAAACCTAAAGCTCCAAAAATTGTAATGAGCTCTATCCCAGCAAGTATGATAGGTGCTTTCATAGGTCCTGGTGGTAAAAACATCCAAGAATTACAAAAAGTGACTGAAACAACTATCGTATTAAACGAAGAAGGAGACAAAGGTATTGTTGAAATTTTAGGAACAAACCAAGCTGGTATCGATGCTGTTTTAGCAAGAATTGAAGCGATGGTTTTCAAACCTGAAATTGGCGAGGCATATGAAGTAAAAGTAATAAAAATGCTAGATTTTGGTGCAGTGGTAGAATACACAAAAGCTCCTGGAAATGAAGTTTTATTACACGTTTCTGAATTAGCTTGGGAACGCACAGAAAAACCTTCTGATGTAGTAAATATGGGCGATGTATTTATGGTAAAATATTTAGGTATTGACCCTAAAACTCGCAAAGAAAAAGTTTCTAAAAAACAATTAACTCCTCGTCCTCCTCGTGAAGACAAGAAAGAAGATAAAAAAGAAAATCCTCAAGGTTAATATTTAATTAATTCAATAAGGTGAAAACCGTCTCAACTATTGAGGCGGTTTTTTTATTGAATAGCTTCATCAACATAAAAAGTTGCTCCAATCACATTTTTAGAGGCTTATTCATATACTATAAAGGCTTAAATAATCGTAACTATTCAAAGCAAGTTATACAAATAACAAATAACAAAATACAAATAACAAAGCACACTCGAGGCGAAGCTTAATGAGTCACAATATTTAAATGATTCAAAATTCTGAAACTCCAAATTGTACTATTTTTTGAATTTTTTGATTTATTCTTTTGAATTTATTTGCTTTTTGGATATTGTTATTTGATGTTTATGTCATCTTAAGTTATTCAAGTCAATAAAGAAATATCTGAATAGTCAAAAATTGATAGGCTGAATAGTTACAGTCATTTTTCAAGTAAATTCATTTTTAAATTATCCGCTTTGCGGAAATAAATATTACAAATTTATTTTTTGTAAGCTATTTTAACCTGTGGCTATTTTTTAAATGCGAATGCTGTCTTATTTTGATTATAAAAGATTTATTTGATTTGCTTAGCATATTTCGCTTCTTTCAGCTCTTCTTACATCGAAAATAACAAAAAAACACTTAACATAATGACATTCAGTGTTTAACATCGAAAAATAAACTTTAAACAATTGAATTTCACACTAGTCAATTGTTGTCATCTAACTAAATTTAGTTAGATAAAAATCACTAAAATAGGGTATTGTTTATATGTTATTGTTCGTAGTATATTTGCTTGCCTTTTTCTAAAAAAGTAAAAAATAAAAAGTAAAAAAAGTAAAAAAGTGACTATTCAGCTATTAGTTTATAGCTATTAAGTTGTTCCTAAGTCTAGGAATTGTTTTTTAGATATTTATCTAGCTGGCTGAATAGTTGCAATTTTAGTTCCAAATTTTGGAATTGGTATTTAGAATTTACTATTTGAGATGTAAGTGGAAAAATGATGGAGAAGATAAAGATACACTTGGTATGCTTCGCCAGCCTGACTTCGTCTCACGGCATTTGTATTTATTGGTATTCAATGAATAATTAACTGCATTCGCAAACTGCTAGATTATGGTAATTTCATACAAACAAAAAACAAACAAAACAAAAATTGATGGACACTTTAATCACTATCTTCTTTCTACTGCTCTTTATTAGAGAGCTAAAATTATTCGTTGAACAAATGCTTTACCCAAGTATTAAAACAGACATTCTAAACTTTTTCGGGATTTTTATATCGTTTATGGGGTTAACAACTTCTTTTGTAGTGTTTTGGTAATTGGTTTAGTCAGAGTAAAAATAAATGAAGGTACTAGTCAGCTGTAATCAACTGAACTAATACGCAACATTTAAAAAAAAAATAAAAAATAAAAAAATAAAAAAACTGAATACTACCTATGTTTTTAAATTGACATTTAATTTGTTAGATAGATATTCAAAAGTAAATTTATACTTACTAAGTAATTTTACATATAAAAAAGGATTAAATGATGTTTTTTATCGATAAAAGGTAAGATTGAAGGGCGATTACTTTGTGATCAGTTTAAAAGTTTTGGAGCAAATAACAAATAAATTCAAAATCTTAAATTTCAGATAACAATCTCAAAAATTCAGGATTAAATCATCTTTCCTGCCCCAAATAGAGGCAGCAAAGATGACTTAAATTGCTATTTTTGTGAACAAAGTTAAAAACTAACTAAATATCGCACAATGATTGAAATCACTAAAAGGAAATTTGATAAATACGAAATCAAACAAGGGGAAACTTTACAAGATATCGCAGCTTTCTTTTCTATATCTGTTGATACACTTATACGATTTCATAATATTTATGCAGTGGGTAACGAATCCATAGGTTCAAAATTACCTCCTCAGCTTAGTTTTCTTTATGTGGCGCCTTACTTAGAAGAAAAAGTAAACATAGATAAAACAAAAATTGAGCTTGAATCTGGGCAAGTACTTCAACTGAAACCTCCTAAAACGACCACCCATTTCGGTGTTTCGTACAATGTTACCGAAAATGAAGAAGAAACCGAAATTAAGTTTGAAACGAGTGTTACGTTCTTGAAGCGCGCAGGTAATTTTTTCCTTTTTGAGGTATCAAGAAGCCCTGAGCAGTATATTAATACCGAGATTGCGAATAGTTTCTTAGACGAATTAGCATCACAATGTGGGCAAGTACTGTATCCGTTACAGGTAATTACTGATGCTTCTGGGACTTGGCTAGAAGTAAACAACCACGAGGATATTATGGCTCGATGGGAAGAAACCAGAAAGAGATTAGAAGAATATTACGAAGGCGATTGGTGCAAAAATTACCTTGACGAAACCGCATTAGTAATTTCTTCGAAAGAAAATGTAGTTGCGTCACTTCAAAACGATTGGTTTTTAGCTAGTTTCTTTAGCGGTATTTTTATCAATTATTATATGGAAGGGGAAAAATATGAAAAACTAGCCAACAAGACTATTGCTTTTCCTATACTTCCGCACATTAACCCTGTGACCTACAGCGGATTAATCCAAATTGAGAAGTACCTAGATGACTACAATATGGGACAAATTGAGTTCAACGGTATCTTAACAGATGAACGCAGTAAAGAGGACTTTGTTAACTTGGCTAATCATCCTTATTATACTACAGATGAGGGAGGCACGCAAGCGACTGGAGGGCTGAAAATTAGGTATTTTTTGAATGCAAAGAATTGGATAGAAACCTTATATTTGTCTTGTGAATTAGAAAACAAAAAAGTTGAAGTGGTGGTTAGTGTTCAGTAGGCAGTGCTCAGTGAGCGGTGTTCAGTGGGCAGTGTTCAGTGGGCAGTGTTCAGTGATCAGGACTGAAACTTTAAACTTTAAATAAATAAACAAAACTAAAAAATGAGTGAAAAGCACGTACTGGTTCACGGTGCTAAGCTAAAGTGTCAATTTAGTGTTGACCCAAGTAAGACTGATGAGCTACAGGTTAAATCACATTCTAAGCATTATGCTAATGATAAAGATGGGAGTGAAAAAGCTATTGCAACCGACAAAGAGATAGGGCAAACTTTGAAGCAAAATACTTTTGGGAAGTGCAAAAAGCAACCTCTCGGAAATGGAGATTATGCACCCTGTCAAGCCGTTGTACAAAAATGGAGTAATTTTTACGAAAAAGTAACGTTGAGTAACAAAGGAAAAATCCTTACCGAAAAGAGTAAGGCTACTTGTCCTATGGGTGCCCCTGATTGTATTAGTGTCGAAAAACATGGTCAAAAAGCCAGTGGCAGCGCACAAAATGCTAAAAACGCAAATAAGAATGTACAGGCGCAATTGAATCCTATGGTTGATTTAAAAAAACTTGATAGTAAGCAACCGCAAAACCCTAATTTAATTACTCAATAGAGATTATGGAAAAAGGAATTAAACTCATGGGTCGTTCGGGAAAAGGAGAGTCAAAAAGATTTGTAAAATCTAAAAAAAATATATTTGTTGTAAAAGGTGATCAAGATATAGGATTTGAAATTTTCTCTTGGCATAAAGATACTACTGAAGTCGAAAAGCAACAACCTATAACTTGGAGTTTAAAAGACTCAAACCGAAACTCCATAAGTAGCAAACAAAAAAAATCTTCGGACGAGTTTATTATTAAAATACCAAAAGCATTATGTGGAACATATGCTTATTATTTAGAAGCAAATTGGGCATCAGGAAAATTTAAAAATAAAGATGAAGCAATCATTATTGGATTCACAGTGCCTAAAATAGTTACCAGTAAATGGAGTGCTACACCTGATGGGGAAGACCAACGAAAAAACTATTTTAAATATGGTCATTTGGTCTATTTAGGTTTAGAAACCGAAGGGCTTAACGGTGAAAAAAATCTTTCGGTTGAAGTTTACAAAGTAGTTCAAGCTGGTCATGGTGCAGATGATGATCAATTAATACATACTTTTACAAATGTACAAGTTATCGACGGTGAAGTAAACCTAAAAATTGGTAATACCGCTATGTGGTTTGGACACGCAAGAAATGATATTGAAAAATTCTATGTAAAAGTTAAACATAGAGGACAGTATATAACAGACGGCAAGGATACTATTCACGCTCGTTTTTTGCGCATAAAAAGAGAAATAGTTTCTACAGCTATTGAGGCCCCTAAAAACTTAACTCCTACAAAAGTTGGAAAAGTTGAAGTAAATCTGAAAAGTGGTAAAATTTGTAAATACACAAAAATAGAAGCTGATGATAAAATATATTTTGATGAAACCGAAATAAATAAACAAGGAAAAGTTTCTACAAGAGAGTTCTTACATTTTATAAAAAATAAAGTAAATAAAGATAAAATAACAGTAACCATTACTGCAAAAAATAATCTATTATGCAAAAATCACAATAAACTATATGATATAAGCCAAATGGAAAAAGGCGGCTTTAAAGACGTGAAAGCAATAAATAATAACTCTTTCTCTTTTTCTCCAAGATTTGGATATAAACATACAAATGATCCTTGGGAGTTCGCAAAAGCTTACTTTTTAGTTACCTCTGCAATGGCCGCTATAGTTCCAGTACATTCTTGTGGTTATAATCATAATTTGAGTATAAAAGTTTATCCCGATGTTGCTTTTGCATACCATTTAGCTTTATGGAACCCTGAAAAGCCTAAGTATTTTAGAGAGGTTCCTATAACTTTAGTAAAAGGCTTAGACAAAGAACTAGAAGAGTTAAGAAAATTATTACACAAGGTAGCTGAACATAACTACACTTCACTCCCATTCGTAACCAAGTTTATATATGATCTTGGTGTAGATTTTCTTAAAGATTTAGCAAACGAATGTGAATTTGGATTACATGCTTATTATGATTTTGATTTTAATAATAAGAATCCAAAAATTATAGACTACACGGCAAAATACCCTTGGATAGCTCGAACAGTTATTATTGCTTATGTGGTAGTTGCGATTGTTATTACAGCTATCATATTGTACTTAACAAGAGGACGTGCCGGAGCAGCATCTAGATTAGGAAAAAGTGTAAAAGTAGCTCAAAAAATACAATCTACAGGTAAGAAATTATTGAATAAAGCAGGTCTAGAAGCTTTAGCTCCCAAAATTATTGTTCAACGGGCTAAATATTATGATTATCGCGAAGGAGTGGTTAATTTAGTTTTCGAAGAGAATGTTCAAGCTTTACCTCTTTTTGGTATCAAATATGAGACAGATTATACACTTGGTGATGGTATTATGGATTTTACTGGTATCAACAAAGTTTTTGATTTAGCGAATAAAACAATTTCTATAGTTGGTAAAATTTTAAAGTGGGATAAAAGATTAAAAAAAATATTTGGTGATGATTATCGTGACTCAAACCGTAATTCAAGTAATTCTTCACACAATAATACTAATAACACTGATAACACACCTTCTAGACAAAACAGCAATGGTACTAATCAAAATGACAAACATAGCTATGTAGGATTAAGTGATGCTAGTAATATAGTAGAATGGCTACAGAAAAAAACAGAGGAAAATATTAACGCTATTATGGAAGAATTAGGTCAAAAGCTTAATTTTCAAATAACGGTGTCTGGAGAATATCGTGCCAACTATTCAGTAAAATTTAATATAACAACTGAAGAATTTACTCTTGAGGAAAAAATTGAAGAGTACAAAATGAAAGGAATTACTGGGCTTTTGCAAGACCATACGACAGTTGCTTTTGGAAACAACAAAGGTGTTGACATAAAAGCCGAATGCGAACTGCAAACGGGTTACTCTATAAACACTGAATATATGCTTGCGTATATCCCTGATTTTATTGGTAAAAATATCCCTCAACATCAAAGCTCCGCCTCACTTTCTGGTAAAGCCGAAATTCACGGTTCTTATTTCTATGAACGAGCCTACTATCTCGATAAAAAAAACAAAAGAGCTTTTTATGTCGATACAACTATCTTTACAGGAGTTGCAGGAACGATTAAAGGGAGCGCAATGAATGAAACTACAGAAAGGGATGGCAAAAAACGAAAAAAAGAAGCTGAATTCTCCAAATCTTTTGTCATTATGAAACCTTATATAGTAAAGGGCGAAAAAGTACCGCTGTTTGAAGACGTATTTAAATAACATAACAAATGAAAACAAAACTAATTTTATTGAGCCTTATACTACTTTACAGTTGTAAAGAAGGTCTAAGTCAAACCAAAAACATTAATACTAACGCAAAAGTAACCGTAATGAACCCTGAAATAAACGCAAAAAATTATGTCGCCAAAATGATCGAAAAAGTGAAGCATTATGACAAAGAACCTTTATACTATATCCGCATAGGCAAAGCCAACTGTTTGGTAGAAGTATTAGTAAATGACCGATTGGTGCATTATAATTATGAACTGTCAAACTTTGCTACGCCTATAGTTATTAACGAAGGAATATTTGCCAGTGGAACACAAAAAATGACGGTACGTATGTACCCCATAGGCGATTTGATGAAACAAGAGTACGGCGAGGGCCAAGCTATGACCAACCTCACTAGTTTGAGCGCTGTAGATATCCGAATCATCACGATGGATAATAAAGGAGAAAAAAAGTTTAAAGACGAAGTAGAAGTCATTACTCATACAAGTCCAAAAGATGCCAAAGGACATTTTATAGGTAAAGGCAAACCCTTTTTTGAATATAGTTTCGATTTTCAAGCTACTGTGCCATACGATATAGGTTTATGGCGCAAAGGGCAAGATTTAAAACAATTTGATAAAAAATTGATAGAGCAAAAAGTAATAGAATTTATTAAAAATGTAATT
>JASGCW010000204.1 GCA_030053945.1 Limnohabitans sp. | reverse complement strand
TCCACAGACATAAATATCATTTTTAGAATATTTATCATAATTATTATTTATTTAGTTAGTTAGTTAGTTAGTTAGTTAGTTATTATCTGTGTTATCGCTTCCTGCTATATCACGATTATAGTTACCTGTTATCTTTACTTCTATATCTTTTGATAAAGAAGTAAGAGTTAGGTCTGTTTGACTTGCTCCAGAAACATTTGTTTCTGTATCTACTACTACAAAACCATCTTCTCTCATAATAAAGACTTTATATTTTGTAGCATTTTGCTCGCTATCTGCTTTCATATTAGCATCTGCATTTGCAATTTCTGCATCTGTTGCTAATTTACCTTCTATGTTGTTCTCGTCTGGCATATATTTAGTTTAATTAAATTAATTTGTAAAAGTGCACTCTCCTTATAAATTATAGTATAAAGAGATATTTATATTATACCACATAATTTAAAGAAATAATACTTTACAAGTGAAAATTGTATGATAAGATAAAAATGGGGGTGCTATTGACTTTCCGCTTTCCCCAGGTATTGTTTAAGACTTTTATATAAATAATAAAAATAATAAAACCATCTAAAAAGATGGTCTTATTACTATATTATGTCCTGTGGGTAATGTCTTACCCTAAATATATTATAACATATAATTATTATTTTTTTATAGACTTATCCACATCTAATTTGTGTTTTGCTATTAACCTTAATGTTTCTTCTTTGGTTATAACCTGATCGTCAAGTTTTTTGAAGTATAAGGTATTGCTGGTCTTTATTTCATTATTTTTATTGGTATATTCAGTATCTACCAATGATATAGATGTTTTGACTATATTCTTGTTTAATGATATAGATTTAAGGTATTTAAGATAATCATAATACCCATAACCGTGTTCATCACTTTCTTTACTGTATAGACCATTTAGGAACTCTATAGAACCTAATTTTAAGTCTGTATCTTCTTTGAACTTAAATAAGAAGTATAATTTATTTTTATTAAAGAACAATTCTGTTACTCCATCAGAAATTGCCTTTCACTCACTAACTGTTTCAAGACCTCTGGAAACTCTTTTACCATTATCAAAAGAAAATAATTCTATCCGTGTATTATCCTCTAAAAAACTATATTCATTTGAGTTATAAAACTTTGTAGATGTTTTGTCATAGAGTTGTATAAAACAAGATTTTGATAATAATATAACCTTTAATGTGTTTGAGTCATACTCAATATTTGATTTTGATTCTGCATCATAATATTGTAATATATTGTCTTTATTAATAGTGAATTTTACCACATCTAAGGATGTGTAAGTTCCAGTTGATTTATTTTCTAATTCTTCACTATCAGAGTCTTCAAACATTTTTTTTAATTCCTCTATAGAATCACTATTTGTGTCTATTTCTAATTCATCTCCGAATGCATCTGTTGTCATATATTTATTTGTTTTTTACCTCAACGTGAGGGATCTTAATTTTTATTTGTCTGTATTTATATCTACAGGATTTTGTTTTCTAATTTTAGTAATACTTGCTTTACCCAATGCTACTGGAATTAAAGCTAATTCTGTATCCACAACGGCTAATTCACCAGCATAATGGAATTGTTCTCCATCTTCACCTGTCTCGTTTATTTTAAGGAATCTTAGTGTAGGACTTTTATCAAAGACATCTTCCTTATAAAAACAAAGAATTTGGTGTTTAGCGATATCTTTTTCAAAAGTATCAAGGTATGCTACATATTCCAAGCAACCTTGTATGTGTTGCTCTTCAAATATATCGCTAGATGTTTTATAGTTTGCTATAATAATCTCTCCTTTTTTATTTCTGAATTTTATATCTATTTGAGTGGTAAAGAAAGTTTCTCTATGATGGACAAGAAACTCTGTCTTCAATAACTCATCAACCTCTTCTACATATCATTTTTTGAATGCTTCTAAAGCTTTTTTATACTTAATATCTTCTTTTTTATCTTTATCTAATGTATCTTCTAATGCATTTACTCTAAGTCTATACTGTTCTTCATTTATTTCTCCCAACTTAAATTGGCAAAAATATTCTGCTGTTTTATGAACAGCACTACCCACAGTGAGGGCGGATTTTGATTTACTTTGATGACATCCGTAAGCATTATTAAAATCTTCCGTGGTTAAACCTTTATTACTTTTATAAGTATTATAAAGTTGTTTAATTGCTTCTTTTTGTGCTCATCATACTAATGCTGGTTTGTCGCTATCACTTGTTATTACACTAGTTCCCCAAGACGGTTTTTTATTTACAGTATATCTATGGTTGCCAACATAAAATACCAACTCATCACCGTGTTTTGTAATTTGTGTTTTAGTTACTGGTATTTTTTTTTCTTTTGTAGTCATATTTTTAATGTTTTTAATGTTTTTAATGTTTTTATAACCCCAATAGACTTTCTCCTCCTCCTTGTTTATCGCCTCCTTTCTCTATTTCTTCTTTTTGGTTTGTAGCAATATCTCCAGATACCCCATCATCATCAGCATCTAAATCTTTAACGAAACCAGTAAATTCTTTTTTAGATTTAGATCTCTTAGCTCCCATAACTATTTCTCTTAATTTTTCGTAATCAGCAGGTAATTTGTCTGTTTTGTTCTGAACCTTTCAAGCAGCTATATTACCCATCCTATCTTTACCAGATGTAGCATCTCCCGTTGGTTCCACACTAACACATACTTCTTGTTGTTTAGTTTTTGGATTGATTATAGATTTAATTAAACCTACTGTTTCTACCCTGGAGAATATAAAGTTATTTAATGATGCTGGCAATGCAGGTTTTATACCTATATTTACACCATTTATATCCTTTACTTCTTTTTCGTGGCATAGAAGTATAACATCTATATCACAATCCACGAAGGAACGAATAAAGTTTTTTAATTTTCTTGATAAAGCCCCATAACCCTTTTGAGTCAAACTCCCATCGCTCTGTCTTTCACTATCCTTGAAAAACAATTGCTTGTCGTTTGTCATAGAATCAACGAGCATATCTATAGTATCTATAACAATAGTCTTATATTTCTTTTGTTTTACTATATCCTCAATTTCTTTTAATTCGTGCATGTTGTCCTTATTAGGGAATCTCTTAAAGTCTATCACATCAACATAAATGTTTCTTGATCCAAGACCTTTGGTAGAATTCTCTGTATCTAAAAACAGAACATCTTTTGCTGTGGATGCAAAGGTTGTTTTACCATTTCCAGACTGACCATAAAATAGACAAGTATGCCCAACTTCGTTTATCTTATCTTTTGTGTTTTCAATTTTTATTGTCATAAAATTTTGTATTTATTTAATAATTTGCTGTATTTTTTTGTATAAATTGGAATATCATTAAAACGAATACTCTCTACTTATCGGCTAAGATATTGGAGAGGGTATTCGTTCTACAGCCGATAACCAATAAATATATTATAGCATAAAAAAAATAAAAATACACAAATTATAAATATAGCTGTGGATAACTCAAAAAACCACTTGTATTATAAATAAAATAATGTAATAATATAATTATGATATATTCACAAGATATATTTTGAAGCGATTTTTATAAAGATGGAATAGTTATTCCTGAAGATTATATATTAAAAAATAAAATATGTAAATGTGTTTCAAAAAAATCTCCAAATTGTAGTGGTAAATTTTTGAGAACACTTGGTAAAAATCAAAGACAATGTTTAATGTGTTTAAGAATTAAAAATAGACTCTTTGGTTCGTAAAAAAGAGTAAAAATATGATATAGTTAATGCTTCATCTGCAGTAATAGAAACCCTTCCCTCTTCTTTTAATTTTTGTATAGTCTTTATGTCTATACCGCAAAAAAAATCTATAAAACATATTACTACATAATTCTTGGGTGAGTTAATATAAAACATATCAAAGGGTTTTAAGTTACCCCCTATATCTTGTATCTTATACACTAAACCTTGATTTCCACAAGCTAATAGAGAATTTATTTGATGGTCTCTAATTGAACTAAAAAAAAACTTATCAGTTTTTGTGTTTTTTAATTCAAAAGCACAACTAATAAATTTTTCTTTATAAAAGAATAATCACTGTGAAAAAAGATTTGTAAAGTCTTTTTCTGATTTCATAGTTTTTTATTTTTTACTTTTCATTCCCATTTTAGTCTTCATCATTTTTGAAGATGATTTGGTTTTTTTCATGTGACTCATATTAATATTTATCAACCTTTTTA
>JASGCW010000203.1 GCA_030053945.1 Limnohabitans sp. | reverse complement strand
AAAGAGTTAAAAGCCCTCTGGATAACTTAGTAAATAATATACATTAATTAAAAAATAGGAACTCAAGTTCGGTTAAGGAGATGTTACCAGCAACCGCAAAACATCACACTAAAAAATAAACAAAATGGAACAGACCAGACAAACTGCAATAAAGAAATTAGCAATTCAACGACTTGAAGTTGCTTATAATTATTTACAGGACAAGAAAGTAAGTGACGAACTCAAAAAATCTATAAATGAAGAAGCGGAAATCCCAGGCTTTGAAACTAAGCCAATGAAGTTTGGGCAATTCGTAAATAAAGAATTCGTTGCAATGATGACGGATATTCGTAAGTCAACAGACATTATCAATAGTCCTGATGGAACAAGAAAAATGTTTTTAATATTTTATGCCTATTCAGCTGTAACCGCAAACATAGTTGACCATTATGGAGGGACTTCTACAGAATTTTTAGGTGACGGTGTTATTAATTTGTTCGACACTGACAAAGGACTAGACGAAGCATTCAGAAACTCAATTAGAGCATCAAGAGAAATACTGGAAGCAAGAACTCTAATTTTAAATCCACTTTTTCAACATTTGCAATTACCGGCAATAGATTTAGGAATTGGAATTGACCACGGCATGACCATTGTTACACGATTTGGACATAATACGGACAATGATTTGAAAGCATTTGGTAGTTGTGTCTATAATGCCTCAAAATTATGCAAAGGAATTAACGATATTATTGTATCAGAGAAATCGAGACAATTTTGGCCTAGTTCCGCATCAGGGTCATTACAGTTTAGCCAAACATTTTTGAAAGAAGGTTTAATTGGATATAAAACTCAAAACTAATGACAGACAATTCAGATAAAAAAATTGAGTTTCTATACTCTGCTATAACAGACGCTCAAGAGTTGATACGATTTATTGACACAAAAACTGGTATAACAATAACTATAATAGCAGCTTATGTCGTTGCAATTTTCTCATGCATTGAAAATATTGTTCAATTTTATAGTTATTATAGTTTTTGGTTTTGGTTAACTCTAATTATATTTATTGTGTTCTTGTTACTCAGCATTTGGGTTATAGTGCGTATAATTAGACCAACAAATAATCCTGTTGAAAACATTACAATTGAAGAAAAAAATATTCCGTCATTAAAATTTTATCTTTCACCCAATAAATATTCATCAAATTGGTTTTACCCTTTTTGCAATTCAAAAAGATTTAAACTTTCAGAAAATTTTGAAAATTACCTTAAAACTGTAGATAATTCATCAGATACTGAAATTGTAAGTTCCTTGACTTTTGAATTATTTAAGACAAGTTATATTCGCAATATTAAAAGCGATAGGTTAAATATATTAATTAGATGCCTTCTTGTGCTAACTATTTCATTTTTTGCCTTTTATTTACTTTATAGTATTGAAACTCAAAATTTGATTGACTTAATAGAAGATACAGGGCATAAATATTGTAACCATTAAAAAATTAATTAGATTTCACTAATGAAAGAATTATTAACATCATCAATAACAACTAGTCTTTTGGCAAGAGAAATTTGCCGAAATGATATAGAATTTATCTGTTCTTGGGTTAGAACACAAAGAATGTTATCAATGGTTTCTGGGGACATCGGGTGCGGTCTTTCTCCTAAAATTTTAAAGAAATGGATAGAAGATTCTATCTGTACTATAGTAATTATTGATTCAAACAATTATCCAATAGGATTTTGCACCCTCACAACAAAGGAATTACCTACATTAAAACAGAAACATGTTGAACTTTGTCATTTAATTGTAAATCCGAACTACTACCCTAAGTATGATATAGCAAAACAATTATGTTACCAGGCTATAAAAAAAGGTAATAATTTCGGGTTTAGCTTTATAGTTGGTAGAGTAGTGCCTATAAATGAATTTGGAAATATCCTCGCTGAAAAATTAAATTGGAATGAATTATTTGAGCCATTAGTTTATCCAGTAAATTTTAATTGGTACATCAAAAACCTTTAGTTGATTAATAAAATAATAAAAACACTTGTAATATGAAAACAGATAAAATAAAAAGAGTTGATTCAATAAAAGAATGGCAACCCAGTTATTTATACATAGTTTCAGCAATTTTTGTCGCTGCATTGTTAATTTCAAACTTTACAGCGCAAAAACTTTTTGCTTTTGGACCTTTTGTATTTACTGCTGGTATATTGGTTTTTCCTATCAGTTATATTTTTGGTGATATATTAACTGAAGTTTATGGCTTTAACAAAGCTAGAAAAGTTATTTATTTAGGATTTATTCTGAATATTTTCATGTCAATAGTATTATGGTTATCAATACAATTGCCGCCTGCACCAGGTTGGAACTTTCAAAACGAATACTCACTAATTAATTCAGTTGTACCAAGAATGGTAATTGCTTCTGTTTTTGCATACTTAGCAGGGGAGCTTGTTAACTCATTAATAGTTTCTAAAATGAAGATTAAGACTTCGGGGAAATTTCTTTGGTTACGCTTGGTGTTATCTACATTTGCTGGTCAATTTGTTGATAGTTTAGTATTTGTGATAATTGGCTTTGCAGGTACATTACCCACATCAATTCTTATTTCTGCATGTATTTCAGCTTGGCTTTTTAAGACTTTTTATGAGATGCTTATTTCTCCTGTCACATATATCATTGTAAATAAACTGAAAGCAATTGAAGGGGTTGACCATTTTGACAAAAATGATAAAATAAGTCTCTTGTAATCATATGGAAAACTCTGAATTATTAAAAGAAAACAAAGATTTCTTGTTTCTATTTGTTGACTTAATAGATAGCACAAAAGTTGCTGATTTAGGCAATGAATTTGAGCATAAAAAATATATAGGTTCTTTTCACTGGGCAGTAACAAGAGCAAAAAGTTTTATTCAATCCAATTTTGTTTTTCCCCAAGCTCATTTTAGAAGAATAATACAAAATATAACCATATCCGGAGATGAAGTGTATTCATATAGTCATATTAATGAAGATGCATCTGAAAGTGAGAAAGAAGATTTAATTGCTTCATCAGTTTCTTTTATATATATGTTGCAACTCTATTGGCTTGCTAGTCCATATAACTTAGATAGACTTTCATCTGGCAAATCAATTATGAGAGTTTCAGCAGGCTTACATATGGGAAAGGCTTACGATGTCCCAACTGAGTGTTCTAATGTTTTAGCTAGTGTACATATTCACGTGGCAAAAAGAATTGAATCAAAAGCAAAAAAAGGGAAACAATCAAACATTTATGCGACTAATGAAGTTGCAACATATTACCACTCATGGAAAGACGAGTTATTGAAAAGTGTAAATTATGAGCAACTTCCAGTCCTTTCATATACAGCTTTTGGCAAAAAGAAATTATTTAAACTTGACGGTTTAACTTCAGGTATAAATCTTTCGGAATTGACATTATCTTACAAAGGCTTTAAAAAACAATTTAATGACCTATTTAACGAATTAATTACAGTCTCTGATGAATTAAACTATCAAGCCGAAACTGCTTCAATGATTATGTCATCAAATTTTTTAATATGTAGGGGTAATCCCTTTAGATATAATGATGGTAGACCGTCAATTCCTGGTTATCGTTACCAGAATGCAATCGAATATATAAAGAAATGGTTTGAAACATATCAGAATTCAAAATTGGATTTTGTTGATAGCCCTTTTATGGCTCTAAACTTTGTAATTATTTCTGGTTCATTTTTAAGACATCCAGAAGTTACAAAGGATGAAAGGAAAGAATATCTTAGCATCTGTTTAAGGAATATTGCAAAAATCAAGAATAGATTTCCCAAAAGCTTTAATTAACTAAACCACTGGATTTACAAGCACATTGCCAAAGCCCTACGAGCCAACGCTCCAACCAAAGCTTTGACAAAGAGCTTGCAAAACCAACGCACAGAAAAAATTGTTTTAAAAAATTTGCCGTCACTTTAAAAAAATAAAAAACGCTTACACACGAGCCGACTGAAAAGATAGAAAGTGACTTGACAATGAAACGTAAAGTAAATAAAGTCAAAGGTTTACAAGACTGGAAGACAGAACACCAGGCGGTAACAAAGGCTATATGCAATAAGGGTTTCTGGGGTAATTCAAGCATTCTGCCCCGCATAAACTTCGGTGTATCTCGACAGGAAAGTAGCCCGCAATCCCTTACTGCACATAGCCTCAACCGTTATAAGCAATTCAAAAACAATACAATTTTGATAAACCAACGGAAAGAAT
>JASGCW010000075.1:15063-18860 GCA_030053945.1 Limnohabitans sp. | reverse complement strand
ATATAATATACAATCCTTATTTTCAGTGATTTCAGTCTAACTAAATTTGGTGAGACAAATCTGAAAAATAGTGCTGATGTCAAAAAAATATTTAATGAAAAAATAGTTAGTTCTTTACAAAGCAAATTTTACTTTTTTGAGAGCAGGATTGTTTATTTGATAAAATGTTTTAAAAAACATTGAAAATCTTTTAAAATTTTGTAAGGTGTTGGAAATTAAGATATTTTTAGCATTCTTGTTTGTACCTTTGCGGCACAATTTTTAAAGATGGCAGCTACAACACAAATTACAGAAACTGATGTAGTACTTATAGGCGCTGGTATAATGAGTGCTACACTAGGGTTACTACTCAAAGAACTACAACCCGATTTAAAGATAGAAATTTTCGAACGTCTTGATATGGCAGCAGCAGAAAGTTCAGATGCTTGGAATAATGCAGGAACTGGACATGCGGCTTTTTGTGAGTTAAATTATACTCCTCAATTAGAAGACGGGACAATAGAAACCAAAAAAGCGGTTAAAATTACTGAAGCTTTTGAAGTTTCTCGTCAATTTTGGGCATATTTAGTAGAGAAAAATCTGATTCAAAACCCTGAGAATTTTATAAAAGCAGTACCTCATTTAAGTTTTGTTTGGGGCGAAGAAAATGTTGATTATTTAAAGAAAAGATTTGAGGCACTTCAAAAATTTCATCTTTTTAAGGAGATGGAATATACAGAAGAAGCTCAAACGATAAAAGAATGGGCTCCGCTAGTAATGGAAGGTAGGAAAAACGATGATAAAATTGCGGCTACTTCTATGAAATACGGAACAGATGTTAATTTTGGCGCTTTGACCAGAAGCATTTTTAAATATCTTGAATCGTTAGAAGGGGTAACGTTACACTTTAATCACGAAGTTCGAAAAATAAAGAAAAAAAGTGATGGAAGATGGAGGATAAAAGTGACTGATTTAAATAATGGTGATAAAAAAAGAGTTTTGACACCTTTTGTTTTTATAGGTGCTGGTGGAGGTTCGTTACTATTGTTAGAAAAAGCGAATATCCCTGAAGGAGAAGGTTATGGGGGATTTCCAGTAAGCGGGCAGTGGTTGAAATGTACCAACCCAGAAGTAATTAAAAAGCACGCAGTGAAAGTTTACGGCAAAGCATCTGTTGGGGCACCACCTATGTCGGTCCCTCATATTGATACACGTATGATTGATGGAGAAAAGGCTTTGCTGTTTGGGCCCTATGCAGGCTTTTCAACAAAGTTTTTGAAGAATGGGTCTTATTTTGATTTGATAAAATCGATAGATTTAGATAATATTAAACCAATGTTAGGAGCGGGTATAAATAATATTCCATTAACTAAGTACTTGATTGAGCAAGTTTTTCAGTCTTCAAAAGATAGAATGAAAGCATTGAAAGAATATGTGCCGTCAGCAAAAAAAGAAGATTGGGTTTTAGAAACCGCAGGGCAACGTGTTCAAGTTATTAAAAAAGATAAAGACGGAAATGGAGTACTAGAGTTTGGTACAGAAGTGGTTTCTGCTGCAGATGGTAGTTTAGCAGTTCTGTTAGGAGCCTCTCCAGGTGCTTCAACAGCAACGTCTATTATGATTGAGCTGTTACATCAATGTTTTCCAGAAAAAATGAGTAGTGTAGCTTGGCAAAACAAGCTGCAACAAATAATTCCTTCTTATGGAAAATCACTAAATGATAACCCAGAGTTAGCAGATAGTATTAGAAAAAAAACGAACGAAGTTTTAAAATTGAAAGTTGAATAGGCATTTTTAATTACTTTTGCATTTTTAAAAGCATAATTTAAATAAGATGATTTTACCTATCGTAGGCTATGGAGATCCAGTATTAAGAAAAGTTGGCGAAGCTATTTCGGCTGAGTATCCTAATCTAAAAGAAACGATTGCAAATATGTACGATACGATGTACAATGCTTGCGGCGTAGGATTAGCAGCTCCGCAAGTGGGATTAGCCATTCGTTTGTTTATTGTAGATACAGAACCGTTTAGCGAGAGTGAAGATTTGACGAAAGAAGAAGCTTCTCAACTAAAAGGGTTTAAAAAGACTTTTATAAATGCCAAAATTCTCAAAGAAGAAGGTGAAGAATGGGCTTTTAACGAAGGTTGTTTGAGTATCCCAGATGTACGTGAAGATGTGTATAGACACGAGACAATTACAATTGAATATTTTGATGAAAAATTCGAAAAGAAAACAGAGGTTTACGACGGATTAATAGCACGTGTTATTCAACACGAATATGATCATATTGAAGGAATTTTATTCACTGATAAAATATCTATGCTTAAAAAGACGTTAATAAAAAAGAAACTTAAAAATATTATGGAAGGTAAGTCGAGACCTGATTACAGAATGCGTTTTGCTAAAATAAAATAGAAAACTATATTTGCGACATAAAAAAATATAAAATGAACTTAGAAAGAATATTAGCCATTTCAGGAAAACCAGGTTTATTTGCTTTAAAGATGCAAACTAGAACAGGTTTTGTAGCTGAATCATTATTAGACGGAAAAAAAATTACAGTTAGCTTACGTAGTAATGTTAGCTTGTTGTCTGAAATATCTTTATATACTTACAGCGAAGAAAAACCTTTGGTAGAAGTTTTAAAAGCTATTGCTGCAAAGGAAAATAATGCGCCAGCTCCAAATTTTAAAGATGACAAAGCGCAATTAACAGCTTATTTTGAATCAGTTGTGCCAGACTTTGATAAAGAAAGAGTATATGCTTCAGATATAAAAAAAGTATTAAATTGGTATAATATTCTACAAGCGAATGGTTTGGTGGTTACTGAAGAAGTAAAAGAAGATAAGGAAGTAAAAGAAGAAAAGCCTAAAAAAGCTAAAGCTGAAAAAGACGAAAAAACAGAAGCAGCAGAAGAAAAACCAAACAAAGCAAAAGCTACTAAAACAAAAGAGTAATTTTATCTTTTAACAAAAATATAAGTCCTGCCTTATTTATAAGTGCAGGATTTTTTTGTTACTTAGTAAACTGAAATTCAAAATTAAATGAATACAAGAAAACAACAATTACAAGCCTTTGAAAGATTGCTTGATATAATGGATGATTTGCGTGAAAAATGCCCTTGGGATAAAAAGCAAACATTAGAATCATTACGTCATTTAACTATTGAAGAAACTTATGAATTAGGTGATGCGATTTTGGATAATAATTTAAACGAAATTAAAAAAGAGTTAGGTGATTTGTTGTTACATATTGTGTTTTATGCAAAAATTGGTAGCGAACAACAAAATTTCGATATAGCAGATGTTGCTAATGAAATATGTGACAAACTAATACATAGACATCCACACATTTATGGTGATGTAGTGGTAGAAAATGAGGAAGAAGTAAAGCAAAATTGGGAGAAATTAAAGCTCAAAGAGGGTAAAAAATCAGTTTTGGAAGGAGTGCCTAAAAGTTTACCTGCGTTAGTGAAAGCCAGTCGAATTCAGGATAAGGTAAAAGGAGTTGGTTTTGATTGGGAAGAGTCACACCAAGTTTGGGATAAAGTGCAAGAAGAACTGAATGAATTTCAAACAGAGGTCAAGTTAGGTAATCAAGATAAAATAGAAGCCGAGTTTGGTGATGTGTTGTTTTCGATGATCAATTATGCCCGTTTTCTTAATATCAATCCAGAGGATGCATTAGAACGCACCAATAAGAAGTTTATAAAAAGGTTTACTTATTTAGAAAGCAAAGCAAATGAACTAGGTAGAAATCTTTCGGATATGACACTAGCGGAGATGGATGTCTTTTGGGAAGAAGCAAAGAGATTGTA
>JASGCW010000075.1:0-14963 GCA_030053945.1 Limnohabitans sp. | reverse complement strand
GAATTAAGAATTAAGAATTAAGAATTAAGAATTAAGAATTAAGAATTAAGAATTAAGAATTATTGATAACTATATACTGAATACTGAGACTGAATACTAAGACTGAATACTAAGACTGAATACTAAGACTGAATACTGAGCACTGAACACTGAGACTGAGCACTGAGACTGAACACTATGAAAACACCCTATTACGCAGTAATTTTTACATCGGTTAGGACAGAAAATGAAGAAGGATATTCTGAAATGGCAGAAAGAATGGTTCAATTGGCTAAAGAGCAAAAAGGTTTTTTGGGAGTTGAATCAAGGAGAAATGAAATAGGGATTACAGTGTCCTATTGGGAAGATTTAGAGTCTATTAGAATTTGGAAACAAAACATAGAGCATTTAGAAGCTCAGGAAAGAGGCAGAGAAATTTGGTATAAAAAATATACGACTAGAATTTGTTTAGTGGAACATGGATATGGTTTTGAAAGTAATTTGGAATAATTTTTGATATAAGAAGGATATGAAATATTTAGTAGTAGCTTTTTTGTTTTTAACACAAGGTTTGTCAGCACAGGATAGAAATAAAATTCCAGTTGTTGCTTTTCCTAGAATTGATGTTCCTAAACCTGAAGATAAAAAAGGGCAAGAGGAAAATGCACCACAATATTCGTTAAATAAGCCATTTGAGCCAAAATTATTTAAAATACCACCTAAAAAGTATGATCCACCTCAAGCAAACAAACAAATAGAATTTTCAGGAGGTGGCAGCGATTTGAATGTGGGAAAACAATATGCGGAAAAATTGAACAAAACGACATTTCCGTCTAATTCAGAAGGTAGATTAGATCCAAAAATATTTAGGAGAAACCAATATTTCGGAGAGTTTAAGTTAAAATCGAAATATATTACGTTAACCTATCGTGATTTTGGATTGGTTGATGGTGATGCGATTAGAATTTGGTTAGATGGAAAAGTCATAGTGGATATGATAATCATGGAAGGGTCTTCTAAAACCATCCAAATAGGTCTAATTGATGGAATCAATAAAATTGAGATTGAAGCTTTGAACGAAGGAGCGTATAGTCCAAATACAGGTGAATTCAAATTTGTAGATGATCAAGGAAAGGTTTTAACGTCTGACCAATGGGATATTGCAGCTAATTTTAAAGCCTCTTTTATATTTGTTAAGGAAAAATAGCTTAAAGAGTAGCTCTCGTCATCCTATCATTTTCGTAAATATCTTTTCGTAATTCTATATTCTTGAATCCTAGATTTTCTAAAAGTAGCGTCATTTCATTTCCTAAATACTGATTAATTTCAAAATATAACTCGCCAGAAGCGGTTAGATTTTTTTTAGCTAGTTGGGTAATTCTTCTATAAAAAAGCAAAGCATCAGTATCTTCCACAAATAAGGCAAGGTGTGGTTCGTAGTCTAAAACATTTTTTTTAATTTCTTCTTTTTCTAAATTTCTAACATAAGGAGGATTAGATACAATTATATCGAATTGTTGCTCTAAATCTTCGGTTTCTAGAATGCTTTGGTGCAAAAAAGTAATATTTACATTGTTTATGGTTGCATTTTTTTTAGCTACTTCTATAGCCTTTTCAGAAACATCTAGTGCAAAAACTTCAGCTTCAGGCAGATTTTTAGCAAGGGAAATAGCTATACAACCTGTTCCAGTGCCTATGTCAAGAATTCTTAATTTTGAATTTTGAATTCTGAATTTTGAACTTTGAAGTATCCAAGATACTAGTTCTTCGGTTTCGGGTCTTGGAATTAATGTGTTTTCATTAACAAAAAAAGGCAATCCAAAGAATTCTGTTTCTCCAAGTATATATTGAACGGGTTTTTCTTTTTCTAATTCCTTCAAAGAGGTTTCCCATCTGGATATTTCTTCTGAATTTAATTCTAAATTTGGATTCAATGCAAAATCAATTCTTTTTAATTTATGGAATGATTCAAGGAGTATATAAAAAAAGCTTTCTATTTCTTTTTCATCATAAATAGGAGCTAAAGTATTTGTGAATTTGATTTTGTATTCTTTTAATGTCATTTTGTAAACGGAATCAATTTTGTAATGAAAACTATAACTCTTTTATCATCCAGACTGGACAACTGGAATGTCCTGTACATCCCATAGGAGCGTCTAGATATTCAAAGCCTGATTTTTTGTATAGTTTTTGAGCTGCTTCCATATATGGCATTGTTTCAAGATAACATTTTGAGAAACCAAATTCTTTTGCAGCTGCAAGACAAAGCGCTATCATTTGAGAGCCAATGCCTAATCCTCTAGTTTGAGGTAAAAAATACATTTTTTGAAGTTCGCAAACCTCTGGAGAGCCGTTGGCTAAAGGTGCAATCCCCGCACAGCCAATTATTTCTCCCTTGTTTTCAACCACAAAATAAACAGATTGAGATTTTTGATAAGTTTCAAACATTTTGTCTAGTTCAGGGTCGGCATATGCTGTGCCAACTTTAGGAACGTTTAGCTCTTCAAGCACAGTACGAATTACTTTTGCTACTTGTTGGTTATCTCCTTTTTGTATTTTTCTAATTTCCATAAAACAAAGATAAAAAGTTCAAAGGACGTAACCTTAAAATCTTATCCTTTCTTTAGAATTTAAAAAACTCTGAACTCTAAATTCTAAATTCTAAATTCTAAATTCTAAATTTGTATGATGAAAATACACGAACAATATATACAACGCTGTATAGAATTAGCTAAAAACGGATTAGGGACAACTTATCCAAATCCGTTGGTGGGAAGTGTAATTGTACATAATGATAAGATTATAGGTGAAGGATGGCATAAAAAAGCGGGAGAATCACACGCAGAGGTAAATGCGATAAATGCAGTAAAGGACAAATCGTTATTGATAGAGTCCACGATTTATGTTAGTCTAGAACCTTGTAGTCATTTTGGGAAAACTCCTCCTTGTGCAGATTTAATTATCAAAAATAAAATACCTAATGTGGTTATAGGGACTATAGATCCCTTTGCAAAGGTTTGTGGAGCGGGTATTCAAAAACTAAAAGATGCTGGAATAAATGTAATAGTGGGAGTTTTAGAGGAGGAATGTAATGAGTTGAATAAACGTTTTTTTACATTCCATACTAAAAAGAGACCATACATTATTTTAAAATGGGCTCAAACAAAGGATGGTTTTATTGCACCTTTATCAAAAGAAGAAAACAAACCGATTTGGATAACCAATAAATATTCAAGACAATTAGTTCACAAATGGCGAAGCGAAGAACAAGCTATATTGATAGGTACACAAACTGCAATTGATGATAATCCAAAATTAGATGTTAGAGATTGGAGCGGGAGTAATCCTGTAAGAATTGTTTTAGATAGAAGTATGAGAATTTCAAAAGAAAATCTTATATTTGATAGTTCAGCATTGACAATTTTGCTTAGTCAAGATGATTTAGATTTTTCTAAAAGTATTGTAAAACAAATTGTTGGTTTACTTTATGAGAAAAATATTCAATCTCTGATAGTAGAGGGAGGCTCAAAAATGTTGCAAAGTTTTATCGATGAAAGTCTTTGGGACGAGGCAAGAGTTTTTAAGGGGGAGTCTTTTTTAAAGGAAGGGGTAAAAGCTCCAATAATGAATGGAAAGCTTTTAACTAAGTATAAAATTGAAGATGATGAATTGAAAAACTATTCGAACTATGATTAACACTATTATTTTTGATTTTGGAGATGTTTTTATAAATTTAGATAAAAACGCCTCTGTAGAAGCTTTAATGCAATTAGGTTTGGAATCCTGGAATGAAGATATTGATTTAATAAATCAAAAGTTTGAAAAAGGGAAGATGACAGAAGTTCAGTTTATGATTGAAATGAAAAAGTTAATGCCAAATGCTTCAATAGAGGATATTAGATTGGCTTGGAATGCTGTTTTACTCGATTTTCCACTAAATCGCTTAGAATTTCTTCAAAAGCTTTCTTTGAGATATAAGCTCTTTCTTTTAAGTAATACAGATGAAATTCATATTGCAAAATTTGAGCATAAAGTTGGGGCAACCTTTGCAAGAGAATTTTATCAATGCTTTGAAAAAGTTTATTATTCATTTGAAATTGGTTATAGAAAGCCTGAAATAGAAGCTTTTAATTATATTTTGAAAAAACACGATATTAATCCAAAGCGTGTTTTATTTGTAGATGATAAAAAAGAAAATACTGATATAGCAGCTTCTTTAGGTATGCATACTTGGAATTTGCAAGTAGGGAAGGAAGATGTTGTTGATTTGTTCTCGAAAAAAGAATTACCATTATAGAGAAGAACTGAAATGAGTTTAAAATCAGTTCCACTTAATTGAAAAAGTAATTTTCATACTTTTGTTTTTCAAATTGAATAATTTTGAGTTCAAAAGATACTTACAAGACAATTAGTGAACCTTCTCCTGAGGTGTTATATAAAGAAAAAAACAGTAAGTTTTTTGGTTTTGCTTTTCCAGTTACTTCAGAAGATGAGGTGAAGGTTTATATAGAAAAATTAAAGAAAGAACATTACTTAGCACGCCATTGGTGTTATGCTTATCAATTAGGTACTTCCGTAATTCAATATAGAGCTAATGATGATGGTGAACCAAATAATAGTGCGGGGATGCCAATCTATGGTCAAATTCAGTCTTTTGATTTGACAAATGTATTAGTTGTTGTAGTGCGTTACTTTGGAGGTGTAAAATTAGGAGTTGGAGGTTTGATTTCTGCATATCGTGAAGCAGCAAAAATGGCTCTAGAAGAATCTGGAATAATAGAGAAAACAATAGATATTCATTTTAGAGTTACTTTCGATTATAAAAATATGAATAAAGTAATGCGAATTATAAAAGAAAAAAATCTAGACATAGTTTCCCAAAAAATGGAAGAAGATTGCCAAATTGAAATTGCAACCCGAAAAAAAAACGCCGAAATGATTTTCAACATCTTTAATACCTTGTTTGAAGTTGAGATTGCTGAAGTTTAAAACTCAAAAATAAATTACTATATTTTTAGAGAGGTTAAAATTAATTGTTTTCTTTTTCGAATCTACAAATCCTAAAACAGAAATAAGAGTTGTTAATAACTTGTTTATTTTGAAGTGAGTCTTATAATCGAATTCTGTTTTACTTGTTTTTTACTTTTTAAAAACAATTTAGATTTTTGTCATTTGCTCGTAATGGGTAAGTTATTTATGGTTCGTTTATAATAATGCTAAAGGGGGACTGATTTTACTTTTTATTTTTTTGTAAGAAATATCCAGATTTATAAGTTGTTATGGTGTTTTATTTTTAAATTTTGTACGAAATATTGTAATATATCATATCTGTTTTTTATTGGTTTTAGTTTCTCTAATACTGATTTTTGATTTGTGTATTTTCATACATTTTTTACAACAAAAAAATAATACTCTGTTAACCCCAATAAACTTCCTTACGATAAAATTTTAATAAAATCAATATCAAAAAAATTTTTTTTTAAAGATTTTATAAGGCATATTTGCTAACCCAATCTACTTGAAATCTTGGTCTGAAATTAGACGAGTAAAACATTTAAAATTAACGTATTAAGAATGCATATAATGAATAAAACTGCGGAAACGGTCTGGGATAACTGTCTATCATTCATTAAGGATAATATTCAGGAGCAAGCTTATAAAACTTGGTTTGAACCAATCAAGGCTATGGAGCTAACAGATAGTGCGCTTTATATTCAAGTACCTAGTAAGTTTTTTTATGAATGGTTAGAAGAGCATTATGTTAAACTTTTAAAAGTTGCATTGCAAAAAGAACTTGGAAAAAATGCAAAGTTGCTTTATAAAATTAAAATGGAGAATACTTATGGTAATAAACTTCCATTTACAGAGCAAATTCCAAGTGTAAATAGAACTCCTGTAAAAACACAAGAGATAGATGTTCCCGTTCAGCAAAAAAATCCTGAGTTAAAAAATCCATTTATTATTCCAGGAATCAGAAATATTAAGATAGAATCTCAATTGAATTCAAGTTATAGTTTTGATAATTTCTTAGAAGGGGATTCTAACAGGTTGGCACGTAGTGCAGGTATGGCTGTTGCAAATAAACCAGGAGGAACATCATTTAACCCGTTGTTAATTTTTGGAGGTGTTGGATTAGGAAAAACACACTTAGCACACGCTATAGGTGTAGAGATAAAAGAAAAATATCCAGAAAAAACAGTTTTATATATTTCTGCGGAGATTTTTACACAACAATATATAGATTCAGTAAAGAAAAATACTAGAAATGATTTTATTCATTTTTATCAATTAATAGATGTTTTAATTATTGATGATGTTCAATTCCTTTCAGGAAAAACTGGGACTCAAGATGTTTTTTTTCATATCTTCAACCATTTGCATCAAAACGGGAAGCAAGTTATCTTAACTTCAGACAAAGCGCCTGTTGATATGCAAGATATCGAGCAACGTTTGCTATCTCGTTTCAAATGGGGTCTTTCGGCAGAATTGCATCAGCCTGATTATGAGACAAGAGTTTCAATCCTTAAAAACATATTGTACCGCGATGGCGTACAAATGCCTGAGGAAATTATAGAATACGTAGCAAGAAATATTAAAACTAATGTTCGTGAGCTTGAAGGAGCAATTATTTCTTTGATTGCTCAATCTTCTTTCAATAAAAAAGAAGTGACAATCGATTTAGCTAAACAAGTAGTTGAGAAATTTGTTAAGAATGTTAAACGTGAAATATCAATTGATTATATTCAAAAAGTTGTTTCAGATTATTTTCAATTGGATGTAGATACATTGCAATCTCAAACAAGAAAACGTCACGTAGTACAAGCTCGTCAGTTGGCAATGTTCTTTGCTAAAAAGTTTACTAAGGCTTCATTAGCAAATATTGGTGCTCAAATTGGAGATAGAGATCACGCAACAGTTTTGCACGCTTGTAAAACAGTTGATAATCTAGTTACTACAGACAAACAATTCAAAAAGTTTGTTGACGATATCAATAAAAAATTGTCATTGTAAATTATGTCGGCTAAAATTTTGATGGTTTGCTTAGGAAACATTTGTCGTTCTCCTTTAGCAGAAGGAATAATGCGTTCTAAATTAACTGAAGATTTTGTGGTTGATTCTGCTGGAACTGGAGGTTGGCACGCTGGCGAACAACCTGATAAGCGTTCCATTGTAACGGCAAAAAACAGAGGTATAGATATTAGCTATCAAAGGGCTAGAAAATTTTCTAAAACAGATTTTGAAAAGTTTGATTTTATCTATGTTATGGATAATCAAAATTTAAAAGATGTTTTATCGCTTGCAGAAACCGAAAATCATAAAAATAAAGTTCAAATGATTTTGGAAGAGATTTTCCCTGGTGAAAGGGTTGATGTTCCAGATCCTTATTATGGTGGGCAGGATGGTTTTGAAAAAGTATTTGATATGCTTGATCAAGCGTGTGATAAAATTGTAAACAAGTTGCGAAAAAAAAGTTCGTAACTATTCAGCCTACAAACACTCATTCTTTTTTGACACGAATTTGCTTCGCCTGTTCACTTCGTTCGAGTCACAAATATGCACGAATTATTATATTGAAAATAAGCTTACGCTTAAATTACACTAATTCTGAACCGTGCTAAACCTCGGTTATTTGTGTTTATTTAAATAAAACGTTTTCCATTCGGTTACATTTTGGTAAAGAATTTGTGTAATTCGTGGCATTAAAAAATAAATGACTGAATAGTTACAAAAGTTCTTAAAATCTTCTAATAACCTGTTGGTCTAAAATTGTTTTTACTTTTAAAACCTCTTGATGGAATTTATCAAATAAACTCCTATTTTTGTAAAAAAGCAATAGTTATGGGTGTAGTTACAAAATTTGAAGATTTAGATTTGAATAAACAATATACATATAGTGATTATTTGTTGTTCAGATTTCAAGAGCGTGTAGAGCTTATCAAAGGACGTATATTAAAAATGAGTCCTGCACCAAGTAGGAATCATCAAACTATTTCGCAAAATATTAATAAGTATTTTTTAAATTTTTTTAATAGTCAAAGTTGTAGTGTGTATACAGCACCTTTTGATGTTAGACTACCTATAAAATCCACTAAGGAAGAGACAACAGTTGTACAACCGGATTTATCTATAATTTGTGATCAAAATAAGCTTGATGATAAAGGTTGTAATGGCGCACCTGATTTGATTGTTGAAATATTATCTCCAAGTAATTCTAAACATGATATTGATACTAAATTTAATTTATATCAAGAAAGCGGTGTATTAGAATATTGGATGGTTGAGCCAGCTGAAAAGATGGTATTAATTTATATACTTCGAGATGGAATTTATATTGGGTTGAAACCTTTTAGTGAAGGACAAATTATTTCAAGTCCATTATTTCCTGATTTGAAATTAGAAGTAGAAAAGGTTTTTGAAAATATTAAATAAAAAAGGGTTCTTAAAACCCTCTAAATACCATAGCATAAATAAATAGTAATACCAAAAGTCCTATTCCTATTGTTCTGCCAATTTCTTTTATTCTATCTTTGTTCATAATATAAAGTTTATACACAAATAAAAAGTTTTATAATGAAACCAGCAACTTTTCTCGGGAAATTATATTTAATTCCAACAACATTAGGTGAAATAAATCCTGAAGATGTGTTGCCAGTTACCATAAAGAGAACCATCGACTTTATTCAGCATTATATTGTTGAAAATGAAAAAACGGCAAGACGTTTTATTAAATCGGTTCATCCTGAAAAGAAACAGTCTGAACTTGTGATTTCAGTTTTGAATAAACACACAGAAACAGTAGAACATTATGAGTTTATCAGACCTTTGTTAAATGGGCAAAATATTGGGTTAATGAGTGAAGCAGGTTGTCCTGGAGTGGCCGACCCTGGGGCGGTAATAGTGAAGTTAGCTCACGAAAAAGGGATTCAGGTTATTCCATTAGTTGGTCCAAGTTCTATTTTGTTAGCTGTTATGGCCTCTGGAATGAATGGTCAGAGTTTTGCGTTTAACGGTTATCTGCCCATAGATAAAGGAGAAAAAAAATCGGCTTTAAAGGGATTTGAGAAATTGTCATTTGAGAAAAATCAGTCGCAATTGTTTATAGAAACTCCTTATCGCAATAATAAGTTAATGGAAGATTTATTAGCAATTTTACAACCTAACACAAATCTTTGTGTGGCTTGCGATATTACACTTCCTTCAGAATATATTAAGACTTTTGCTGTGAAAGATTGGAAAAAACAAAAGGTCGATTTACATAACCGACCTTGTATTTTTATTATTCATAAAAGCTATTAGTAAACGTATTGATGTGCTTTAGCTTTTTTGTTTGCTTCGATAAAACTAGTGTTGTAACCTCCGAATTGTTTTAGGTATTCAGTTATTGAAGTTCCGTAACCATCTTTAAATTTTCGGTTACCATTTGTTTTGAAAAACTTCTTTACAGAACCTACGCCACCTAAGTGTGCTGCTGCTAAAATACCAGATTCGGTGATTGGGATTCCAGCGACAGTTTTGCCTGAATAGTTAGCAATTTCTTTGCGCAATTCCCATTTGTTTAAAGCTAGATTCGCAATAAAAGCTTTTTCTTGTAAAGATCTGTTTTCAAGAAAATTTTCTTTGTCTTTGATTCCTAAAGCCTGAAGTCTATCAGACCCAAATTGATATTTACCAAGGTAGCCTAAAGTGTTTACTTTGTCATAAATGCAAAGCGATTCGCGAGCTCCTAGACTTTGTTGAAAACCAACAAATGTTTTTCCCGCAAAAGGAATGTTGAAGAATTTTTGACCAACTTCAATTTCAGTAGGCACAGTATATTCACCTGTTTTCTCAGAGGTGTTATACATAGGCAATAATTCAGTGCGGAAAGTTGTAAAACTAGAACTTAAAATGGTGATTGAAGCAAATAATACGAGATAAAAAATCTGTTTCTTTGACATAAAATTTGATTTCTTTCCAACTAAGAGTAATGTTTGAATTTATACAACTCTATCATTGTCAGAAAATTAACTTGGCAAAGATAAGCTAAATATTGGTTTGAATGCATAATAATTTGTTAAATCGCATATTTTTTAGATAAAATGCAATAAACACCTACAAAATCACTTATTAACAATAAATAATGCAATTGTTAATAAGTGATTTAGGATCAGTGTTTTAAAGGGATTGCGTTATAATCCCAATTTATTCACCCAATCTGCATATTTTTTAGCATTTACTTGGTGCTCTTCATATGTAGTTGCAAAATCGTGGTAACCTCTTTTTTCAACACTAGCGCAAAAATAAATGTAATTATGTTTTTCAGGAGAAAGAACAGCATCAATTGCTGATATATCAGGCATTGCCACTGGACCTGGAGGTAAACCAGTATTTTTGTATGTGTTAAATGGAGAATTTACATATAGCATTTCTCCCTTAACTCTTTTGATTACTAAATCAAAATTATTTTCTTTTTTACGCATTGCAAAAATTATGGTAGGATCAGCCTGAAGCGGCATTTCTGTTTTTAATCGGTTTAAATATACTCCTGCAACACGAGGGCGTTCATCACTTTTTACCGTTTCTTTATGTACAATAGACGCTAAAGTTATTACTTCTATAGGAGATAGGTTTTGGGCTTTTGCTTTAGCAATTCTTTCGGAGTTCCAAAATTTCTGATATTCATCAAACATCTTGTCTCTAAATTTTTCTGCTGAAGTATTCCATTTCATTTGATATGAATTTGGAATAAAAATACCTATCACATTATCTTCGGTTAATCCGTTTTTTTTCAAAAAGACAGAATCTTTAAATGCTTTCATTAAACTTGTACTATCTGCTTCAATTTGAGTAGCGATTCTTGTAGCGAATTTTTCAAGACACTCTTGATTGTTAAAAGATAAGTTTAATGGCATATTATGACGTAATGCTGAAACAATTTGAAAACTTCCCATTCCTTTTTTTAGTAAAAATCGACCTGGGAATACGTTATCATTATAGGAACGCTTTTCGGCAATAAATTTAAAATTATCAATATCATTAACCTCTGGTGATATTATTTTTAGGACATCCTCATAAGTTGATCCTGTAGGAATAAAAACATATTTTTCGTTTTCGGAAAAATTTGTATTACTAGAAAATGCTTTAAAATAGATAAATGCAGCGGCAGCTAAAAATAAAATGCCTAATCCGATGATAATTTTTTTTGTATTCAAAATGTGTTGTTTTTTAAAATTTTGTATTGATAAGTTGGAAGATAGCTTCATCAGTATATTTACCTTGGCTAAAATTCCAGTCTTTTTTGATTCCTATTTTTTGGAAGCCAAAATTACTAAAAAGCTTTAAACTTGCTGTATTTTCAGTTCCAATATTTGCATAGAGTTGGTGTAAATTAAGTTTTGTAAACGAATAGTTTATAAGTAATTCTAAAGCCTCTTTTCCAAAACCTTGAACTCTATCTTTAGTATTTTCAATAACAATTCCTATTCCTGCACGTAGGTTTTTTGGATCAAAGTCAAATAAATCAATAAGACCTATAATTCTGTTATCATTTGCTAAACATATTGCTAATCGTAATTGTTTCGCTTCATAAATATCCTGTTGTGCATTTTCAAGATATTGTTTGATTAAAAATCTAGAGTAAGGAGTTGAAGTATTGCTTACTTCCCAAATATCTTCGTTGTTTTCTATATGATACACAAACTCTAGGTCTTCAGGTTCTAGCGCACGCAAATAAACGATGTTTCCTTTTAAAGTAATCATTTATAATGATGAATTTATTTCTCCTTCAAAAACAAAAGTTGCTGGACCTACTAGATGTACGTTTTTATAGATCCCATTTTCGGCTTCAAATTTCACTTGAAGAGTGCCACCTTCAACATTTATGGTTACGGTAGAATTATTGGTTTTGCCTAGTTTATGCATCGCAATGGCAACTGCAGTAGCACCCGTGCCGCAAGATAAGGTTTCATCTTCTACGCCTCGCTCATAGGTGCGTATGGAAAACTCAATCTCCGAAATTTGTTCTACAAAGTTGATATTACTACCTGCTTTTCCGTATAAATCACTATAACGTATTTTAGATCCTTCTGTTTTCACATCAAAATCTTTAAGATTGTCAACAAACTGAACGTGATGAGGGGAACCTGTATTTAGAAAAACATAATTAGGTTCAATTTTTACTTCTTCTACATCAATCATTTGTAGCGAAACTATATTTTCTTCGGTGATTGTTGCGTGATGAAGTCCGTCGATTGCTATAAAAGTGGTTTCACTAGTTATAATGCCTAATTTTTTTGCAAAAGCTGTCAAGCAACGACCACCATTTCCACACATAGTACTTTCGCTTCCGTCAGAATTAAAATAAATCATTTTAAAATCGGACGAATTGTCATTTTCTAACAACATTAAGCCATCTGCACCAATGCCAAATCTTCTATCACATAACAGATTAACAAGTTTGGTATTATTTTTGGGAAAGTTTAAATTGCGATTATCTATTATCACAAAGTCGTTTCCTGTTCCTTGATATTTGTAAAAAGTAAAATTCATAGGGCAAATGTCGTATTCTTGATATGAATTTCAAAATTACAAATATTAATGAGAAGTTAAAGAATGTTAAACGAGCGTTAAACTGATTTTGTGGAAATTAGAAAATGATAATTTTACGTTATAATAAAAATCAAATATTGAAGTATGAAAAATTTTGCTAATCTATTTTTTGTTTCTTTATTGAGTGGTGCCACGACTTTAGGGGCATATAAATTAATTTTTGAAGACAATTCAGCATCTTCTAAGCTTTCAATTGCGCCAGATTATAGTAGGGCTGTAAGTTTAGGTGCAGAAAATATTGATTTTGCAACCGCAGCCGAAAATGCTGTTCATACCGTTGTACACGTAAAGAATAAGACGGTATATAATGTTCCTAGTAATCCTATGCTTGAATTTTTCTATGGTTATCGTGGAGGACAACAGCAAACACAAGTGGGTACTGGGTCAGGAGTAATTATTAGTAAAGATGGTTACATCATTACTAATAATCACGTGATTCAAAATGCGACCGAACTTGAAGTAACCTTAAACAATAATAAAACTTATAAAGCAAAACTTGTTGGAACCGATAGTAAAATGGATATTGCATTATTAAAAATTGATGCTAAAGAAGATTTGCCGTCAGCAACTTTTGGAAATTCGGATAGTTTGAAAGTAGGAGAGTGGGTCTTAGCTGTTGGTAATCCTTATAATCTAACGTCAACAGTTACAGCAGGTATTGTTTCTGCTAAAGCTAGAGATTTAAGTAATCAAGGAATTCAGTCGTTTATACAAACAGATGCTGCGGTAAATCCAGGAAATAGTGGAGGAGCTTTGGTAAATACTCGAGGAGAATTAGTTGGGATTAACACTATGATTTCATCTCCAACAGGAAGCTATGCTGGATATTCGTTTGCAGTACCTTCTAATCTTGCACGTAAAATTGTAGAAGATTTAATGGAGTATGGCAACGTTCAACGTGGTGTGCTTGGGATTGATGCAGGCGAACTAAACGCTGCGGTGGCGAAAGAAAGAGGAATTATAGAAACCACAGGAGTTTTAATACAAGGAGTTTCTAAAAATACAGGAGCTGAAAAAGCAGGTTTGAAAAAAGGAGATATCATTAAGAAAATTGACGATAAGAACATCTTCGGTTTTTCTGATATGACAGCGTATATCAATACCAAAAGACCTAATGATGAAGTTCGTGTAAGTTTTATACGAGATGGAAAATTAATGAGTGTTCCAGTGAAATTAATCAAAAAAGAATTGGTTAATTATGAAATAAAAGGAGTAGAGTTAGAAGATTTAGACGCTACCGATAAAAAACGTTTTGGATTGAATTATGGAGTTAAAATAAAAGATATTACCAACGAAGATTTATTAGGGTATGCTGATCAATTGAAAGGAGGTATTATCCTTAAAGTTGATAATATAAAAGCAGCAGATATTGAAACGATAACCAGAATTGTTTCTAAAAAGAGTGAAAATCAACGAACTCAAATTGAGATGCTGACAAACAATGGAGAGATTTTGAGATTTTTACTTTAAATAAGATATGCTCTTAAACTTATTTTCTCTACTATACCTGACAGGTTTTGAAAAACCTGTCAGGTGTAGTGTTTTAAAATCAGGTAATTAAGGTTTATTGGAAAACTTAAATTCTTATAAAAATCAGAAGTTCAGAAATTCAATTTTTACAATTAATATTTTTAAAGCTCCGTTTTAAAGTTAATCTGTGTTAATCTGTGAAATCTGTCGAAAAATTTGAGGTTCTGCAAGTGTGAACTTTCAGTCTATGAGTGGTTTTGTTTTGAAATTTTTAAGGAGCAATCTTTTTAGGATTAATCAAGGTGTGTACTTTATCTCGTTTCCTGATCTACACCTGACAGGTTTTGAAAAACCTGTCAGGGGTAGTGTTTTAAAATCAGGTAATTAAGGTTTATTGGAAAACTTAAATTCTTATAAAAATCAGAAGTTCAGAAATTCAATTTTTACAATTAATATTTTTAAAGCTCCGTTTTAAAGTTAATCTGTGTTAATCTGTGAAATCTGTCGAAAAATTTGAGGTTCTGCAAGTGTGAACTTTCAGTCTATGAGTGGTTTTGTTTTGAAATTTTTAAGGAGCAATCTTTTTAGGATTAATTAAGGTGTGTACTTTATCTCGTTTTCTGATCTACACCTGTCAGGTGTAGTGTTTCAAAATCGATATTAATTTTGTTAAGTTAGTTTTTCAGAAGACCCTAAATTTGTTGTTTGTTATTTGTGTTTTGATATTTGTAGTTTGTTATTTGCACGGCATTCGCGTTTAAAAAATTGCCACAGATGCACAGATTAAAATAACTTGAAAAATGTCAATTTTTATATTTATTTCCGCAGAGCGGATAATTTTACAATTAATTTTCTAAAAAACTAAATATAAAATCTGTGCATCCTTTAGATTAGTTCTTTGAAAAAATCGTAAATTATAACAAAAA